>CAVKDE010000006.1:4088-20239 GCA_963654835.1 Duodenibacillus sp.
TTTACACTGACGAACACGCTGGAAGAAGGCGCAGATTATGTCGTAGTGGGTTTTGACCAGACGCTTACTTATGAACGTCTGGCGATTGCCTGCCGTCTGATTGATAAAGGCGTGCCTTATGTAGCAACGCATCCTGATGTGCGTTGTCCTATTGAAGGCGGTGAGTTTATTCCGGATACGGGGGCGATGCTGGAGCTGATTAAAACTGCAACAGGCAAGGCACCGCAGCTGATTTTTGGCAAGCCTTACCAATATATGGTGGATGTTGTTTTGGATAAAACCGGTTATAAAAAAGAAGAAATTGCCATGGTTGGCGATAGATTAGCTACGGATATTGCTTTCGGCTTAAACAACGATATCCTTTCGGTTATGGTTTTGACAGGCGAGGCAACTATGGAAGATGTGGAAAAGGGTGATATTAAACCTGATATTATTCTTCCGCACGCCAAAGAGATTTTGTATTATCTATAAGTCGCATATAAAGCACCATCTGCGATTTTTATTTAGCTAGATATAATGGAGTGTGATAGAAATGGCAATTTTAGAGCAAGCAGCGGTTCTTACGGACGCAATTCGCCCCGTTCCTGCAAGTGAGCTGGAAGCACGTTTGGCAAAGTTTCGCCTGGCGATGGATGCAGCGCATCCTGGCTGGGAGATGGCTGCTGTAAACCATAAGGTAGCGATGTATTATTTTACAGGCACGATGCAGGAAGGCGTGCTCATTATCCGCCCGCAGGATGCTGTTTTTTGGGTGCGCCGCAGCTACGAACGTGCCTGCAACGAATCACACTTTAGCGATATCCGCCCTATGCACAGCTTTCGTGAGGCGGCAGCTTTTTATGGCGTTGCGCCGAAGGTGATGTATGTAGAAACTAAAAAGGCAACGCTCGATTGGGAGCGGATGCTGCATAAATATTTTGCTTTTGAAGAAGTAGGTTCCTTTGACAGCGTGCTGCAAAATCTGCGCCTGCGTAAGAGTGCGTATGAACTGGCGCAGATGGAACGCTCCGGTGCGATTCATGAAACTGTGCTGGACGTTATCGCACCGAAGCTGATTCACGGTGGCATCAGCGAAGCGCAGCTGGCAATTGCTATTTATAGCGAGATGGTGCAGCGTGGTTCGCATGGTACAGCGCGTTTTAACCAAGCTTTGGGTGAAGAGGCTGTTGGCCTTGCTTCTTTTGGCAAGAGCGGTTTGGTGCGCACAGGCTTTGACGGGCCTGGCGGTACGGATGGCACCTGCATTGCGGTGCAGTCTATCGGTAACGCTTTTCGCAAGCTGAAGGCAGGACGCCTTGTGTATCTTGATATCCCCTGCGGTTTTGATGGCTATCATACGGATAAAACTGTAGTATATTATTATGGCGATTTGGCGAAAGACGAGCAGGCGGCGCAGATTATGGACGCGCAGCAGCGTTGCCTGGAGCTGGAGCAGGAAGTTGTGAGCATGATGGCTCCTGGCGTAACTGTTGAAAGTTTGTATTTGCGCACGATGGCGAAGTTTAATAATATTTATGGCGATGGTTTTATGAACGGAGGCAAGTTCCTCGGCCACAGCATTGGCCTTGTGATGGACGAGGCACCTGCTATCGCCAAAGGTTTTAAGGAAGTGCTGGAACCTGGCATGACGTTTGCTGTAGAGCCTAAGATTGCTCTGCCTGGGCTTGGCATGGTGGGCACAGAAAATACTTATGTCGTAACAGAGCGTGGAGCCCGTTCCCTGACGGGCAGCTCGCACAGTTTACGCGAGGTAAAATGATTGAATGAAGGATCTGATGGAAAATGAAAAGATTATTAAGTAAATCCAGCTTTGACCGTTACAGTTTTGGTATTTTGCTGGCAATAGAGGTATTGATGTCGTTTACCTTCTTGGGGTATATTCATTTTCCGCCTGTATCTATCACGATAGCTTATATTCCGATTATCGTAGCAGCCTGTCTGTTCGGCACTGTGCAGGCAACAATTACGGGTATTGTATTTGGCCTGGGCAGTTTGTATAAGGCTTCTGCTTCTTACGTTATGCCGATGGATATGGTGTTTTCGCCGTTTAGCAGCAGTGCGCCGTGGGCGAGCCTCTTTTTAAGCGTAGGCACGCGTGCTATTTTTGGCTTTTTGGTGGGCCTTGCTTTTGCTGCAATAAGAAAAAGCAAGCACTTCCGTTTGTGGATGTGCCTGCTTTCAGTGCTTGCTATCCGCCTGCACGTTTTCCTTGTGTATGGCGCGCTGGGGATTCTTTTCCCGCAGTTCGGACGCAATTATACTTTGGCTTGTCGTTTAGATCTTCGTGATCTTTTTTCGGCGATAGCCTGCATGGTTTTTGTATCTTTGTCATGGGAGCTTTATCATAGTGAGCGCGTACAAAAATTTAAGCTGCATATCGACCGCAGCAGCAGAACTTCTTATGTTAAAGAAACGCTGCGCCATCGTTCGATGGCTTTCTTTGCTGTTGCTGTAACGCTGATTATTATTGCTGCGGCATATTTTTCGCAACGCACTGTATATATGTTGGGGAAGCATGGTATTACGGTTCAATCTAATATTGCTAATGATTTACTGCATTTACAGATGCAGTTTGTGATGGCAATTATTGCGTTGAATTTTATTTTGTGTGTCGTTGTCCTTTGGGCGTATAAATATCTGGCTTATAAAGAATACCTCGGCGCGATGGACAGCCTGACGGGTGTCAGGGGACGCAAGTTGTTTCTTAATAATTGCAAAGAATTGCAGGATAAACAGCTTTTGAAAGATGAGCAGGCTACAGGTTGGTTTTTATTCTTTGATGTAGATTATTTTAAGAGCATTAACGATACTTATGGTCATCTTGTGGGCGATAAAGTCTTGAAAGAATTTGCCGGGCATATAGATGATGCTTTATCTGATTATGGTATTATTGGCAGGCTTGGCGGTGATGAATTTGCCGCTATGCTGGATAAGCCAATTACTGAGCAGGCTTTAGCTGCAATTTTGGACGATTTGTATGGGCAGATTGCTGATATTTTGCCGGAACGGAAGGTTACGTGCAGTATTGGTGTATGTTCTTTTAAATATCCGCAGGAGATTCGTAAGCTGCTTTATGCTACGGATAAAGCACTTTATAGAGCTAAAGAGCGTGGGCGTGCCTGCTATGTCATGGAGAAGATGGAAGAATTTACCGATAAAAAATAGCCGTTATAGAAAATCATAACGACCATAGAGAAAGGTTCTGGAATAATGCAGAAATTAAATGAAACACTTAGTGCGCTTATGAGTGATAGTGCAGATCGACAAGAATACGAGCGCATAATGCACAATAAATTTATTGCACCCTTTGAGAAAGTGAATAGAATTATGGCATATTTATTGGCTAATGGAAAAATAAGTTATGCCTATTATAATCAGCTTGCAAATGATTTCATTGCTCGCCATGACCAACAAAATAAATATCTTTATTTGTTTGATATGGCTCCGCGTACTTTTGGGCAAACCTGGGGAGAAAGCTATATCAAAGATTTATTCCCTGACTTTACTAAAGCAACTAAAGATAATTTATGGACAAAATATCCGCAATTTGACGGAGAGTTTGATTTATGGATTGATGGTATTCGTGTTGAGGTTAAAGCGTGCAGGGCAAACAGCACAAAAACTAAAGGCAGTTTGGCAAGCAGAGCTTATTTACACAGTGAAGCAAAACAAGAGAACTTCAAATACCACTATCAGCAGTTAAAGCCCTCTTGTTGTGATGTTTTTATTTGGATAGGTGTTTGTCGTGATGAATTGCTTTATTGGGTATTGACGAGCGAAGAACTTTTAGCAACCGGCAAATTAGGCTCGCAGCATCGCAATGAAAATACAGGCGTTGCTGGAGCAGAGATATTTGAAGGTCAGGTATTTATGACGGAAGAAGAGCTTTTGCCGTTCCGTGTTGCCGAAGCTGACATTTTAAACGTAGTAAAAATCAAGGGAAGAAATGTAGGCAAATAGAATATTAGCTTAAAAATAAATTTTCTCCCTGCATTGATTCTTTGATGACTTCATATTCAGTTCTATCTAAATTATATAAATCAGCTATGCGTTGATCTAATTCGTCGTAAATTGAGGCAAGATTTTCCTCTAAATGAGTAGCAATGAGAGTATCTATATAAGAGATAAACTCTTGTTGCTGCTCTTTTTTTATAAAGGGAATAGGAATTTGCTCAATATGTGAGCGCAATACCTTGACGGAGTTAAATGTCTTCTTAAAATAGAATTGAGCAATGCGTGAATTTAAAATGGCTAAGATATATTTAACGCTTAACCCTTCTATTTGCGGAATAACTATATTACAGCTGTTTAAAGACAGGGTTTGTTTATTATCATAAGAAAAAACAAGTTGGTTACAAATGAACCGGTAAAGCAGCTTTTCCGGCGCACGATAATATTCTTTAGGTGCAACCTGTTGAAAGGCTTCTGGTACAAATTCAATGTAATTTGTTATTTCCTTAGGTTTGTATTTGCAGATATCAGAGCCTTTAAGAATTATTTCATTAGATGTAGTTTTTTGCGGAGAAATAAATTTTTTATTGTTACCTGTGACGATGCCTAGAGCAAAAACTGCATTTTGTGCCAAGTAAGTGTTAGCTGGGTTATTTTTTATTTTGTCTAAAATTTTATATTCAGCATCAGATATGTTGAAACTAAAATAATCAGCAGATAAGAGTCGGTTTTCTTTTATTATAAAAGAATTCTTGCTTGTCTGTACCAGCATATTCATACAATTGCCTTGGTTGGCATTATGTTTAACCTGTAAAATGATGCAGGGACATTGAACTTTATCAAAAGCGTTACCAAGGAAATTTAAGTATTGAAAGGAACACTGTTTTAGTAAAATTTTTCTGATAGGTAGATGGGTTTTAACATTTAAGATAGCTTCAGGTAAAACAAAGGAGAGTACGCCTTCTGTTTTTAAATCTTTTAAAGCTTGCTCTATGAAAATATCAAAAGACTCAATATTAGTGCCTATTGCAGAAGCATATTTAGTACGTAGCACAGCTTTTTCTTCATCAGTATAGTTATATCCCCATGGTGGATTGCCAATAATAAAATCAAACTTAGTTGTAAATTTATGCTCAAGATAATTTTGCTCGGTAATATGTGTATAAAGCAGTTCTTTATTTGGCAGAGAATATTTGATAGCGAGGTTGATTCTGGTTATTTTGATACTGGTGCTATCAGTATCGTTGGCATAAATATTGTCGAAGAGAATATCTTGCGGCAGCTGGAGTAAAAAATTTCCTGTACCGCAGCATGGGTCTAAAATAGTGCTTCCTGCATAAGTATTTGTAGTAAATAGTTGGGCACAGAGCTGTTTAACAACTTTTGTAGGTGTATAGTAGGAGCCTGTTGCTTTTCTGTTATGAAGATTTTTAGTAGAAATATAGAGCAAGCCAAGAACATCTTCGTTTACTTCATATTGGTAGGTGAAGTAAAATAAATCTTGATGTTTGTGGATAAAATCTAAAGATGCACTTTTGTCGTCAAGTAAATCATCTATTAGAAATTCATATCCGTTTAGAGAAATTGCTCCTGTTAAATAGCTTTCAAGACAATTACCGGAAGCTGATAAAATAGTATCACGAAGAATTATTTGTGCAGCACATTCGGCAATTAAAGTGTTGATTAGGGTAGAATCAGGAGAAATATCGTGTGCTTCCAAGTAATTAAGAATTTCTTGTACGTAATTTTGTGCAGCTGATGTATCAGATACATAAGAATTGTAGATATTTGTACCAGATACATACTTTTTATTTCTTCTGCTTTTCAAAGCAAGGTTTTTACCACTTTTAAGATTATCCTGTAATTGAAGCAGATAATCGTTTGTAAAATAAGCAGTTCTTTTGATTGTAGTTTGTGGAATAATTTTTTTTAGTTTTAACCAATTGCGTCCTGTTGCCGTAGAGATAGATAATTTTTGGCATAATTCATTTAATGATATATATTCAGTAGCAGTTTGTGATGCACTCATTTACGCTCGTTCCTTTCGGGGTTATATTATGTATTATATACGTAGTACGAAAACAACGCAACTCTAAAAAATAACAATCATATAGTGCAGTAATTTAGCAATGAAGTAGTATTTTGGTTGACGAAGAAAAAAGTAACAGATATAATTTGCTTTAGAAAAAAGAAAGGCGGTGGGATAATTATTATGAACACAGAAAGCTTGCATTTGCCTTTGTCTATTAGTGCGACAGGCTTAAAAATTATTGCTATTGTGGCGATGACATTAGACCATATCGGTTATTTCCTGCTGCCTGAGATGGAGATTTTGCGCATCATCGGCAGGCTGGCCTATCCTATTTTTGCCTATATGATCGTTGAAGGCTGTGAACATACGCATAACAAGCTGCGTTATTTTTTGAACGTGCTGGGCGTAGGGTTAGTTTGCTCGGTGGTGAGTTATGGCGTTGATGGCAGCTTGTATCAATCAATTATGATTACGTTTGCGCTGGCAATTTTAATGATTTATGCGTTGAAATATGTTGCTTATGCAAGCAGGATGGGAAGCACGCTGTGGGCTGATACAGTGAAGCTAGCTGTGGTGCTTTTAGTTGTGCTGATGTATGGCGTGGGCAGCGGGAAATTTATGCCTGAGCTGCAGGTTGATTATGGCTTTTTGGGGATTGTTACGCCTGCTCTGATTACGCTGGGGCAAAGCAGGCAGCAGAAGTTGTGTTTGCTTACTTTGGGTTTATTTCTTTTAGCTATGGAGCTTGGCGGTGTGCAGATTTTTTCCTTGGCTGCGTTATTGCTTTTATTGGCATACAGTGGTAAACGCGGTAATTTGATTGGCAAAAGCTTCTTTTATGCGTATTATCCGCTGCATTTGGCAGTTATTTATGGTATCGGGCAAATTATTTGTGGGTGAATTAAAAAGCTGTAGCTTTAGTTTTTGCTAAGGCTACAGCTTTTTTATGCTATGTTTTAATTTTCCAGGTCTGCGGCGCATTCTACAAATTTTACGCCTGCTTCCTGCATTTGCTGCATCGCGCTGGCGATTGTTTCTGCTGCGATGCCGCGGCAGGCTGCTTTGTTCAAAATAACATCAAAACCTGCTGCTTTTAATTGCAGCACAGTGTTTTTTACGCAGTAATCTGTCGCAAGGCCACCGCAGATAACGGTTGTGATACCGTGGCAGCGCAGATATTCAATTGCACCGGTTGAGAGCGTGTTCTTTAAATCATGGTAGCAGGCACCGTAAGGATGCTTATCAGGTTCGATGCCTTTAAAAATTTGAAAATCGTAAGCTTTGGGGTCTAAGCCTGCGATGAAATCAAAGCCTTTGGTGCCGATGATGGCATGCGCCGGCCAGCGGATATCAAGATCAGGATAGCCTTCTATCGCTGTGAGCGGAGCGTGCTTTGCATCGCTCAGCCAAAGTGCGTTCATGCTGTGTGCATCGCGGGAAGCGATGCGCAGGCTGGCAAATTGTGCTTGGGCGTTTAGTTCATCTGCAATTTGGTCGCCTTCGGCTACAGGCAGTTCATCGGGGCAGACGGGGGTAAAAGTGTTTTGTGCGTCAATATCAAAAGACGCGATGTATTTTTTCTCAGGTAAGTTCATGGCTACGCCTACTTTCTTTTCATAATATGTTTATTGTAGTACACTTGCGTGTTTTTTACAACAAAAAGACACTAATATGTTAATTCTGTGAAATCGTCAGAAATTAGCACTCGACGCTTGACAGTGCTAACAAATAGTGGTATAACATAATCAACAAAGGAAATGAACCACAGGGAGCAAGAAGAGCTCCGGAAAAGTTCAAAACCTGCGTTAATAATCAAATGAAACTTGTAGCATCAACATGAAAATGTAAACGACAAGCAAGATAAAACTGGAGGAATGACTTATGATGATGCCTAGTGTATTTGGTGAAAACTTATTTGATGATTTGATGGATTTCCCGTTTGATAAAGAATTTTTTGGCCATCGCAATCCGCTGTATGGCAAACACGCACAGAATGTGATGAAGACCGATATTAAAGAATCGGATACCGCTTATGAAATGGATATTGACCTGCCTGGCTTTAAGAAAGACGAGGTTAATGCTAAACTGGAAAACGGTTATCTGACAATTACCGCTGCTAAAGGACTGGATAAAGACGAGAAAAATGATAAAGGCGTTTATATCCGCCGCGAGCGTTATACCGGTCAATGTGCAAGAACCTTCTATGTTGGTGATGCTGTAAAGCAAGAGGACATTAAGGCTAAATTTGAGGATGGTATTTTGAAAGTTACTATTCCTAAAGTTGAGCCGAAGAAGGTTGAAGAAAAGAAATATATTGCTATTGAAGGCTAAAAGATAACAACATACATACCACATCCTTTCAGCTGCCGCCAGAGCAAAGTGCTTCGGCGGCAGTTCTTTTTTCTAAAAATGGATGTAAAAAAGGCAGGCTGCCTGGCCTGCCTAAAATTTTGCGTTTATTCTTCAATATAAGCGGCGGTGATTACGCCTGTGTAGCAGGTGTGCCAATCGCCTGCGGCGTACCATTTAGCGGTAAGCTCTTTATCAAACTTATCTGCCTGCATGGTGTAGTGTTCTACGATTTTGCATTCGATGTGCAGGCCGCAGCCTTTGATAACAGGTACGCTGACGGTTTCGCCTGCTACCGTAGTTAAGCCTGCTTCTTGGAATTTATCTATATCGCGGCCAGATTTTGTGCCGCACAGGCCAACTGCTTTGTTAAAGCCTTCGTTCACAGGGAAGCTGACGGTAAATTCGTCGTTGGCATCAATGAGTTCTTTCGTGTAACGGCTTTGGCGCACCATTACGGTGAAGGTGGGAACGCCCCATTTAAAACCAAGGCTGCCCCAGCCGATGGTCATGGTGTTTTGCTTGCCATTCGCAGCAGTGGTTAAGAACGCACCTTTAGACAGAGTTTTTAAAATTGCTTCGCCTTGTTCAAAGACGTTAATTTTTTTCATAGTCATAAAAAAGACCTCCTTAGAGCATTTGTTGTACAGTAATATTATACAACTTAGTGCGCTAAGGAGGTGTAAATTTTTTGTGTGCGTTCTATTTAGGGATTAGGTGTGATGTAAAAAATTAATCTAATTCAATGAGCTCGTATTTATCGTTGCCCATTTTGAGCTCGCGCATAGCGGTGAGCTGATGCAGGCCGTGACGGGTTTCGATACGTTCTACGAGATCATGGTTAGACATTTCTGCATAAACTAGGTCAACAGAAGCCTGGTCGATTGCTAAAATGTCGGTAGAAGCGAGGATGCCGATATCAGGAATGGTCGGCTCCGCAGCGATAGTGCCGGCGCAGTCGCAATCTACGGACATACGGCGCAGTACGTTAATGTAAACGATGTGCTTGCCGAAGAAATCAATGGTTGCTTTGGCGGATTCTGCCATGTTTTCCATGAGCAGTTCTTTTGCCGGCCATGCGTTCCAGTCAGCAGGCAGGTTATCTTTATCTACGCCGTGAACTTGTGCTTTACCGATGCGGCCATCAGCGCAGCCAATGGCAATGTTTTTCATGGAACCGCCGAAGCCGCCCATAGCATGACCTTTGAAGTGTGTTAAAACGAGCATGGAATCGTAGTTGACGATGTTTTTGCCCATGGATACTTCTTTGAAGTGTTTGCCACCGCGGACAGGCAGGTTAACAGTGCCTTCTGCGTCCATGATGTCAACAGGGCAGAAAGTCCAGCCGTTTACTTTTAAGGTTTCCAGATGGCCTTCGGTAGTATAGCGGTCGCCTTGGTATAAGGTGTTGGTTTCTACGATATTGCTGTTAGGGATGTGCTGCTGCAGTTCTTTAACCATGTCACGCGGCAGGATGTTAGGGCCGTGTTTTTCACCGGTGTGCAGTTTGATGGCTACTTTGCCATAGATGCTTTCATTGATTAAATCGTATAATTTGATGAGATGTTCTGCATCAATTTTTTTTGTGAAATAAACTTTAGCATGAGAGCCTGCACCCTCTGCTGCTTTAGAAACTTTCGTGCTGCCAATTACTGGAGCTTGTGCGAATGCTTTTTCCAAGTTTAATGCGCCTCATGCTGCTAAACCTACGGCAGCAACGCCTGCCGCTTTAAGAAAATCACGTCGGTTCATTTTCATGTGTGCTACCTCCTAGGGAATATATTTTATGATAGTATAATCATAGCACCTTGAGTATACTCTAAGTCAAGAAGAAATTGTAGTTTGACAAGACGATTTGTGGCGTTTAGCTGAAGGGAAAGGCTCCCCTTGGGGGGAGCTGTCGCCGTTAGGAGACTGAGAGGGGTTTGAAGAATGGCGTTTATCAAACCCCTCTCCGTCATCGCTACGCGATGCCACCTCTCCCCAAGGAGAGGCTCGTTCGCAAAACTCCATCCAACCATTAATTTACTTACTTGGAGCAACGGCGTTTACGCAGCCGAGACCGTTTAAAGTGCGCGGGTAGCCGATGTAGGGCAAAGCGATGGTGAGTGCATCAAGCAGATCCTGGCGCGTGTTGCCTACAGAGATGTTGGCAGCGGCGTGTGCTTTAGCCTGCGGTTCGCAGCCACCGAGGGTGACGATGGCGGTGAAGGTGACAAGTTCACGTTCTTTGACATCCAGCACGTTACGGGTGTAGTAGTCACCAAAGCAGTTGGCACTGAGGTAATCGTTGATGTGTTTTTGGTCAAGCGGCGCGCTGGCGTTCATTTTATCAATATTTTCAGCTCCGAAGATGGCGCGTTGTACGGCAAGGCCTGCTTCGTAGCGGGTTGCATCGGTAGTAGTGCCGGCGTTAGTATCAGCTTTGATTTTGAGCAGCTCAAAAGCTTTGTTTACGCGCTCTAAGGCAGCTTTAACTTTAGGCAGGCCAACGTAAGGCGTGCAGTGGAAGATGCTTTCGTGAACCTGCTCAGGGGTTGCGCCTGCTTTGAGTGCGCCTTCTACGTGTGCGGGAATGTCCTCGGGCGTGTTGTTGGCGGTGAGGACAACGAGGGTTAAAAGCTCCTGCTTAGCTGTGTTGAGCTTAATTTGTTTGTTGATATCGTTATAGATAAGTTTTTCGCTGATGGCGGAAAGTTCGGGTTCGTTTTTGATGTTAGTAGGGTTATTTTTAGTGAATAAGCTTTGTGCGGTAGCAGAAGCTGCTTCTTCACGAGTTTGTGCCATGGCTGTGGTGCCTCCTAAAATTACGCTGCAAGCAAGAAATGTAGCGAGTAAAGTTTTATAAATTTTCATTATAGTGCTCCGTATAAAGCGCAATTAAATATCACATGCAACGGAAAATTGCGGACGTTCATTTCGCATGAAATCAAGACGAAATGTTGCAAAACTCGTGCTACGCACTCAAACAGTTGCAACATTTCTGTGATTTCTATACTCATTCACTGCAAGTTTTCCAATGTTGCTTTGTGATAATTTAATTGCTTATTTCAATTTACCATATGCTTCTGCGTCGACAGGTTCGCACCATTCGTTGGATGTGCCTTCGCCCGGTACTTCGATAGCAATGTGGGCGAACCAGCTGGTAGGTGCTGCGCCGTGCCAATGTTTAACTTCTACGGGGATGTTGACTACATCACCAGGGTGCAGTTCGCGGGCAGGTTTGCCCCATTCCTGGTAATAGCCACGGCCACCGGTGACGAGCAGGATTTGTCCGCCGCCTTTAGCTGCGTGATGGATGTGCCAGTTGTTGCGGCAGCCGGGTTCAAAGGTTACATTGCCGATGACAACCTGGTCGAGGGAAAGCATATTTAAATAGCTTTGGCCAACAAAATATTTAGCGTAGGCTTCGTTTTTAGGGCCTGTAGGGAATTGGGTTTTAAATTCTTCAGACATGTTAGTACTTCCTTTCATGTGTAAAAAGATTTATTGCCTTCAGCAACGAGTAATTTTGGACACTCGCAAGTATGGAAACATTGTCGTTCACATAGGTCGCATTAAAGATTATACAAGGACTTATGTTGTACAGCTCGCGGATGTGAACATGACAATGTTTCCGTTGAATAAATGGCTCGTTAAAATTACTCTGATTGTTGCTTTGAAGGCAATATAATCTTTTCTTCTCAACAGACTAATAAAAATAATTAGAACTCTAAGCTGTCAACCCAGCTCTTAATTTCTCCTTGAGCGTTCTTTGCGCTGCTGCCGGAGAGCACGAGGTCTTTGGTGAATTTAGCATTCGGTGCAAGTTTTTTGAGATCGCTCAGGCAGCGTTGTTCGCCGCCGCCGCCATGGGTGAAGAACGGAGCAACAGTTTTGCCGTCCAGTTTATAGGTATCAACAAAGGTTGCAACAGGCATCGGATAGCTGCCCCACCAGTTAGGATAACCGAGGAAAACTACGTCATATTTGTCAAAATCTGCAATTTTTGTAGAAATGGCAGGGCGGGCGTTAGCAGCCTGTTCTACTTTGGCTTTGGCAACGGTTACGCTGTAAGTTTCAGAATAAGGTGTTGCGGGAACGATTTCTACAATATCACCACCAACTTGTTTATGGATTTCTTCAGCAACGGCTTTGGTGTTGCCGCTCCAGGAAAAATATGCTACGAGAATTTTTTTGTTATTATTCATGTTTTGAGATGCTCCTTCGTTTGTAGATTGTTTTACTTCAGGCGCAGGTGCGTCCTGCTTGGCAGCATTGGATGAGCTGCAGCCCATGGTTAAAGCGGCCAGGCTTACGAGGCTAATGCCTGCAAGCTTTAAAAATTCGCGTCTGTTCATGTGTGTTCCTCCTTGTGTGTTTTGTTTTTATATTTAGCTAAGATAGCAAGAAAAGCCATGATGCCCACGCTGCCAACGCAGCTGCCGCCGCAACTGCCGCACACGCCTGTGCAGTAAGGAAGCGTTTGCGAAGCTAGTGGCGCAAAGCTAGTGAAAGCTTGTGGTAAAGCTTTAGTTATAGCCTGCGGGAGGAAGATGGTAGCAGCTGCGCTGCCGCCAAGTGCCAGGTTCGCAAGTTGATTATTGTAGAGTGCTTTATTTGTTTGCCTTGGCATTTTTCTCCTCCTCCTGCGTCAGGTTACTTTGATAACAGATTGCCTGCTTCGGACAATTATGAGCGCATTTGCCGCAGATGATGCAAAGCTTTCTGTCAATCGCTGCTTTATGCTCCTTCATGCTTATCGCACGCATGGGGCAGCTTTGCGCACATTTGGTGCAGCCAACGCAGGTATTTTTTTTCACCTGCATGGCGAAGGTACCGGGAACGAAGCGTCCTAAAAGGTGAAACAAGGAATTATATGTACCAACAGGGCAGAGAAACAAGCAATAACCGCGCCCGCCTTTGGTGAAAAGACCAAAGAAGATATTCGCTAAGAAAAATGTAGCGATGAGTGAGGATAAATTGTTTAATAAATGCCCTGTGATAAACAGATTAACAAAAATTTCCAGTGAGTAATAATTGCAATAAGTACAAGGAATGCCGAAGCCTAGCCATACGGAAAATAAAAAGCCGATGAAAAAACCGTAACGCAGTGGCAGGATAGGCACAAGCTTAGCCCAATCAATTTTATATTTGTCAGGCAATAGGCTGCCAAGCAATTCGCTAAAACCGCCGGCGGGGCAGAGCCTGCCACAAAAGAGCGGTCCGAACCACAGCGAAGTAACTGCGAGCAAAAGGCAGAAAAGCAGCGAAATCGGGCTGGCAGAGAGCCATTCGCCTGTGATGATATTGGCCAGCGGAATGCGGGCGCAGGGAACGTGGATTGAGCTGAAGCTCATATCGGTAATGAAATTGCTTGCAAGCTGGTTGAAGAACATGAAAGGTTCGTAAAAAAGCACGAAGCCTAAAAGGTAGCCAGCGCTGCGCTTTAAATTGTATGTTAAATTCTTCATGGCATCCTCCGTCTACTTTTATTTTAATACTTAGAGAAAACTCTAAGTCAAGTAAATTATAGCTTGCGGTAGTTAGTATCGGTCAAGAGCTTTTTAGAAAAATAGGTATGCAGAACTTTACTCTGCATACCTAAATTATAGAAATAAATTATGTAAATGTCTAATACTTATGTTGTTGCGTTAACTAATGCTTTTTAAGCATTACCAGCTGTGATAAAACGCCCTATACTTCAGATTCTGTCCCTTGACGTACGCTTAGGTACGCCTGCGGTGCAGAATCTTCGTCTATGACGTTTTATCTTCGCTGAGAATAGGAAAATTAAATCTGCGGTTTCAACGGACCGTAGAAGAAGGACGCAGTTGCGCCGCCGTCAATAAGAAAATCAGAACCGGTGATGAACGCACCTTTATCGCTCATTAAAAGTTCAGCAACGTTGGCAACTTCGTCTGCTGTACCAGGGCGGCCTGCCGGGCATTTAGCAAACATGTTCTTGTAGAAATCGCCGCGCGGGCCGTTGAATTCATCAATGGCGAGCGGAGTAACGATGATGCCGGGAGAGATGGAGTTGACGCGTGCGCTGCGCTCGCCCCATTTTACGGCTTCTGCCATAACGCGTTTTTCGTTGCAGCGTTTCGCCATCTGGTAAGCGTGCAGGGTGTCACGGATATTTTTCGGTTGCAGGATATCAAGGGAGAGCAGTTCTTCCGTAGGGGTGCAGGCAAGCTGAGCGTCTTCTTCCGCAGAGAGCTGCGGCATTCTGTGACCGCTCTGGCTGGAGATGGTGATGCCTACGCCGCCTGGAGCGATAACTTTGCCCACTTCTTCGAGCAGGACTGCGGTGCCATATAAATCAACTTTTAAAATTGCTTCGATAGGTGCCTGGCTGGGAGATACGCCTGCGGCGTTGATGAACATGGTAATCGGGCCGTATTTTTGACCTTCGGCGATGAAGTTTAAAATGGATGCGCGCGAAGAAATATCGGTTCCCACGGGTACAGCGTCAAAGCCTGCTTCGTTCATAATTTTCGCGATAGCGTTGGCGTTGGCAATTTTTTTATCGCCGATGATAATTTTTTTGCCGTAACCCATGCGGCGTGCGATAGCCATACCAATCTGGCCTGCACCTGTTAAAAGTAAAACTTGTTTTTGCATGATGGTGCCTCCTTAAAGTTTTTCATTTGCTTTGTTGAGTACATTATAGGAAAATTTAGGAAGACAATCAATTTCGCTTTTACAGGTTATGCATAAGAAAAACTTATAGATACTTGTGAGCCTGATTACTTTGCAAATTCTGCTTTGAGCATTTCTGCAAATTCTTCAACGTAATAACCGCTGTTATCCTGTTTCCAAAAAGAGCAATAAGTGCGCATTACAGGTTTTTCGGCACGATAGAGCGGAATGCTGGCGAGCGTATTGCCAAAGTTTATGTAATTGGCATCGCCTTCGAGCGGAAGAAAACCTTTGCCGCTGACGACTAAAAGGCGTGCTTCTTCCAACGTTTCTGTGTAAAGATATTCGCCGTGGAAGCCGACGACATCGTGGTAATAGTCGTGCTCTTTTTCTTGCTGCGCTTTGCTCGTGACGAGGATGCAAGGCGTGCCCTTTAGCTCCTGCGGCGTGATGCTTGGCAGCTTGGCGAGAGGACTCGTCGCTGTGATAACGATATGGCAGGGGCGCGTGCTCAGCACTAGGTTAACGTATTCGTCGGAGAAGGCACGGCGCTGGTCATTGAGCAGGATATCGACAGTTTCTGTGCGCAACAACTGGTAAAGGTCTTCGTGGTTGCCTGGCGTGAGGCTGACGGCGACATCGGGATATTTTTCGCTGAACTTTTGCAGGGCGAGCTGCAGCTCCGCACCGCAGTAAGAACGCAGATAGCCGATGTTGAGCGTGGCAGCGTTGGCGTGAGCGATTTTGCCTGCTTCATGGCAGGTGCGGTCGAAATCTGCAAGCAGCACGAGTGCCTTGCGGTAAAAGAAATCACCTGCCGGCGTAAGCGTGAAGCTGCGGTGTTTGCGTTCGAGGAGCGCAAAGCCAAGCTCACGCTCTAGGGCTTGAATTTGCTGCGAAATTGCGGATTGGGAGATATAAAATTCTTCCGCTGCTTCCGAAAAGCTTTTGGTTTCTACAACTTTAACGAAATATCTGAGGGCACGTAAGAGCATTTTTTCACCACCGTTAGATAAGTATTTTTAATGCTATGTTTCGACACGTAAGCAAAACTTCCTGCAAAAAAAGACAGACGGCGTGAAGCTGTCTGTCTGGGGAAATTGAAGGTTGACGAGATGATTTGTGGCGTTTAGCCGAAGGGAAAGGCTCCCCTTGGGGGGAGCTGTCGCCGTTAGGCGACTGAGAGGGGTCTTGA
>CAVKDE010000007.1:0-15025 GCA_963654835.1 Duodenibacillus sp.
AACATCGCCAATGCCCAGGCGGATAATTTTTTTATCCGGATGTGCCTCAGCATAAGCATTAACCTTATGCGCAATATCAGCAAAAAGATAGCTTTCTTTCAAATTACAATAGTTTTCGTTTACAAACGCCATTGAAAAACCCCCATTTAAAAATAAAATTAAAATTTATTACAGACCAGCAAAATACCAGTTTGTTTACTCATTAATAACACTTTCAGGAATGTCAATTACACCGTCAAAAACAGCGACTGCATTACCTTCTAAAGTTACGTGGTCATTTAATTCGTGCGTAACCTTCAAAAGACCGCCCTTGCAATATACATTTAAAGGCTCGCCTTTTTTGCCAGCTTTACTCAGCATAATGCAGGCCACAGCCACAGCACTCGCACCAGTGCCACAAGCCCATGTTTCACCACTGCCACGCTCCCACACACGGAACTTAACCGTGTTTTTATCCAGGACCTGAACAAATTCAGTGTTCACGCCTTCAGGGAAAAGTTTGTGATGTTCAAACTGCGGGCCAAGCTCTTCTAACTTTAAGCTGTCAACATCATCAACAAAGGTAACAAAATGAGGATTGCCCATAGAAATAGCAGTACCGTTATAGAAAACCTTTTCTTTGGTTACGTCGTCATGATTATCGTTAAGCACAATTGCCTGGTCAACAAAAATATAATGATCGCAGTTCATCGGAATTTCGGTAGCACGGAAAACAGGTTTACCCATATCCACTTTAGCACCGACAACCTCACCATTTTCTAAAACCATATCAATCTCTTTAATACCGGAAAGAGTTTCCAGTGTAATAGTAGTTTTATCAGTCAAACCTTTGTCATGGACAAATTTAGCTACGCAGCGCACGCCGTTGCCGCACATTTTTCCTTCGCTGCGGTCAGCATTGAACATACGCATTTTAAAATCAGCAACGTCGGATTTGCAGATGCAGATAAGGCCGTCACTGCCAATGCCAAAACGTCTATGGCTTACATATTCAGAAATTGCGCCCGGGTTCGGCAGCATTTCTTTGGTGCAGTCAACATAGACATAATCATTGCCAGCACCATGCATTTTTGTAAATTCAATCTTCATGGTTCTTCCTCCTTCGGATGCTCTCTACCATTATAGCAAAAATAACGCTAAATTCCAATAAGCTAAGTGTGAAAGTTAGCGCAAGCACACAAAAAAGCTGGCACACGCAAATGCCAGCTTCTAATCCATGTCACTCCAACTTTTTCATTTTCTTTTGCAGCCATAGAAGGCGCAAGGATAAAATCACTGCGCTGCTGATTACACCAATATCAAGGCTCTGCCAATAAGCAAAAGCACCATGAGCTAATTTATAATCTAAAAACAAACCAAGCGGCAGGCAGATGCCCCAATAGGCCAGCATACTAGACCAAAAAGTAGCATTAACATCTTTATAACCACGCAAAATTCCTTGTATCGGCGCCGCTATCGCGTCGCCTCCCTGCCACAAAAGTGCATAGATAATAAATTGCTTCACAAGATCAATAACATAAGGATTATTTGTATATATGAGCGCAATATATTCACGCGTCAAAAGCTCCAGCAGCATATAAATTACCGCAATGCCCAGGCTCAGCTCCAAGCCAAGCTTAGAATAATCGCGCGCGCCCTGATAATTTTTGGCACCATATTCCACGCCCACTACAATAGTAAGAGCCAAAGAAAAACTCATAGGGAACATATAAATCAGCGAAGAGAAATTTAACGCTGCCTGATGCGCAGCGATAATTTCCGTGCCAAATTTAGCAACGAACAACGCCACCACACCAAAAATGCTGGCTTCCATAAAAATAGCAATGCCCATAGGCACGCCTATACGCAGATATTCTTTAACGAGCTTTACCGCAGGACGTACAAAACCCAGCACGTGAAAATCGCGAAAAGGCGCAAGCTTCGCCACTACACCGGCAAACATTGCTAAGAGCAGCCAAAAAGTAATGCCCGTTGCCCAGCCTGCCCCGATACCGCCTAAGCGTGGCAAACCAAATTTACCAAAAATAAGCACATAATTTAAGCAGGCGTTAATCGGCAAAGCTAAAAGATAAATTTTCATCGTGAGCTGCGTATAGCCAAGCGTATCCACCAGGCTGCGCAGAGGCGTAATCAAAAAGAAGGGAACAACACCAACACCTAAGCCTGCCATATACCACAGCGCAATTTGGTACACATCAGGCGCAAGCCCCATATTTTGTAAAAACATAGGCAAAAAAGCAATGCCACAGCTGATAATCAAAGCAGAAAAAAATAACGAAAGCAAAAGTCCGTGACGTACTACTGTAGAAATTTTTTCTTTTTCACCTGCACCCAAAAGGTTGGCAACCATGGGCATGGCTGCCATTAAAATGCCGCTGAAGCAGGTCTGCACAGGCATCCAGATATTGCCGCCAATCGCTGCACCTGCTAAATCTGCATCACCCGCCTGACCGGACATGCTGGCATCAAAAAAGTTCATACCCATAATCGCAATCTGCGTACCAATAATCGGCAGCATAACGCTGAGCAGGCGTTTCACCTTATCCTTATATTTTTTGTCTAAACAATGTAACATAGCTTCTCCTTATTGCCAAATACAAAAAGCCACACGACCGCATTTAGTCGTGTGGCGAAAAGATGATTTCTCAGAAAAAATCCACAACAATTTTTTCAAAAGCTATTTTATCAATTACGACGATTTTTGTCAACACTAGCCTTCGGCTTCTGCCAGCTCTGAAAGATACGCCCAACGTTCCACCATCTCGTCAAGTTTTTGTTGAATTTCTTCCTGCTGCTTGGTTAAATCTGCCAGACGCACAAAATCACTACCGCAATGGTTGATTTCTACGCCAAGCATTTTCAGCTCTGCTTCGCTGCGCCCAATCTCCTGATCAAGCAGTGCCAGCTCACGGCGTTCGCCGTAACTCATTTTCTTTTTGGCAGGCTTTTCTTCCTGCTTTTTATTTTCCGCAGCTTTCTTTGGTTTTTCTACAGGCGCAGCTTCTGCCTGTTCACGCGCTGCCGCTTCTGTATAATCAGTATAACCGCCAATATATGGTTTAATGCTGCCATCTTCCTGCAACGCAAAAATTTTCTGCGCAAAACGATCAAGGAAATAACGATCATGAGAAACAGCAATAACTGCACCCGCAAAATTATCCAGATAATCTTCTAAGACAGAAAGAGTAGGAATATCCAGATCATTCGTCGGCTCGTCTAAAAGCAGCACGTTCGGCGCAGTCATAAGCACGCGCAAAAGATACAGGCGGCGTTTTTCGCCACCGCTCAATTTGCTCACAGGCACCCATTGCAGCTCCGGCGGGAACAAAAAGCGTTCCAGCATCTGCGCCGCACTGATGCGCTGGCCATCTGCTGTTTCAATATAATTATTAGCTTCTTTGATATATTCCAAAACACGCATATTGCTATTAGGAAACTCGCTATGCTGCGCAAAGTAGCCAATTTTTACTGTCTGCCCCACACGCATTTCACCGCTTGTGGGGGCGAGCCTGCCGGCGATAATATCCATAAGCGTAGATTTTCCCGCACCGTTCGGTCCTACAATACCCACTCTATCGTTACGCAAAAGGATGTAGCTGAAATCTTTGATATAATCCTTGCCATCCCACACCATGCCGATGTTTTCCAGCTCAATAACCGTTTTACCTAAGCGGCTGCTGACGGAAGACATTTCTAAATCAGCTTCTGTCTTGACGTTTTTAACTTCTGCTTCAATCTGCGCAAAACGCTCTACGCGATCCTTCTTCTTGGTTCTGCGTGCTTCCGCACCACGGCTTATCCACGCCAGTTCGCGGCGGTAGATATTACGCAATTTCTGCGCCGCAGAAGCTTCCGCAATACGACGCTCCTCACGCTTTTGTAAAAACAGGCTGTAGTTACCCACATAAACATAGCCTTTGCCACCATCAATTTCCAGCGTGCGGTTTACAACCCTATCAAAAAAATAGCGGTCATGCGTTACCATTAAAAGCGCACCCTTGCGTGCTAAAAGCTTTTGTTCCAGCCACGCTACCGTAGCATTATCCATATGGTTTGTCGGCTCATCGAGAATTAAAAGATCAGAAGGACGCACAAGCACACCGGCAAGGGCTACACGCTTACGCTGACCGCCGCTTAATTCGCCCATTTTCTGCTGTAAATTAGTAATCCCCAGCTGCATAAGCACTGCTTTAGCTTCGCTTTCCAGCTGCCAGGCATATTTATCATCCATCTGCTGCTGCAATGCTAAAAGCTGCTTTTGCGCCCGCGTATCTTCCGGCTGCGCAGCAACTTTTTCTACCGCAGCTTCATAATCACGCAAAAGCACCATGAGCGGTGAATCGCCCTTAAAAATTTGCTCCAGCACAGTTGCCTCTGCCTCAAACGGCGGATCCTGCGGCAGATATTCCATAACAACGTTGCCCGGAATAGTCAGCTTGCCTGAGCCTGCTTCGCGCGTAGCAATCATGCGTAAAAGCGTACTCTTGCCTGTGCCATTGACACCGATAATACCGTACTTGTCGCCTTCTTCTACATTAAACGTAATATTTTCAAACAACAATCTGTCGCCATAACTATGCGACAAATTTTCTGCACTTAAAATCATGGTTCTTATCTCCTAAATTCTGTGTATTTTAAAATTATATCACGCTTAAAGCTAAAAGTAAAAAAGGACGAACCACATTAGCTCGTCCTTTTGCACGCTATGCTTACTTCACTTCCGCAAGCAGGTTCTTTATATCAATTTTATTTTTCTGCATGCCCATCGCCAGCAGGAAATCTTGCGTTTCTTCCAAGTCTTTGATATCTTTCTCGGTAATCTTCGTGCTGAAATCATACCAAGGTGCCATTATCTTCACTTCGTCCAGGCTCAGGCCGGTTTCTTTGGCTGTGAAGCCAAAAGCTTTATCCTGCTCCTTGTTCATGAAATCAATATTCTGCTGGTGAATAGCAAGATATTTTTTCACCACTTCCGGATGCTCTTTCAAAAGCTTACCGCTGACACCGATGACAATCGTTGCATCAACTAAGCCTTCACCGTTGCAGAGAATGCGGGCGCCAGCTTTTTGTGCACGCAGCACGTCCGCACCAGCCACAAGTGCTGCATCCACTTCGCCGCTCATAAGTGCATTCACGCCAGCAGGAATACCCAGAGAAACAAAATCCACAGCATCAGGCTTTAAGCCTTCTTTATTTAAGGCTGCTACAAGAATCTGGTGCAGGATAGTACCTTTAGGTCCGGCAACTTTTTTACCCTTTAAATCAGCAGCAGTTTTAATGGCATCATCCTTTACCATAATGTTAAATGCTTTAGGCGCGCGGCTGTAAATACCCACAACCTTCACATCAACACCATTGGAAGCAGCCAAAATCGCGCTCGTACCGCCAAGTGCGCTGCACACATCTAAGCTTCCGGAAGCAAGTGCTTCTGTCTGCTTCGCACCGGAATTAATCTCCGGGAAAGTTACGGTAATTTTGTCTTTGCCAAATTCCGTAACCAGCGTCTGGTTATTTTTGTCGACAATACTCGGAATGTTCAAAGGTGATTTAACATAAGTCACCTTTAAATCTTTCACCGGAGGTGCAGACTCCTTTTTTTCACCTGCGCAGCCAGTGAGCAGAGTGATTGCTGTTAAAACACTTAAGCCTAAGGCAATGAGTTTTTTGTTCATCTTCATGAACTCCTTTCGTACCTGCAGCCGCAGCTGTTTCTTACAGTTGTAATTACAGTGCTTGCAATATTTTTTGCCGCAGCAATTGAAAATCTTTATCTGCTGCCTGCCGCGGTTCAGGCAACAAGATAGGCACGTCTTCTTTTATCGTACCACTATCCATTATAAGGATTCTATCCGCTAAAAGCAAGGCTTCTTCTACATCGTGCGTCACAAAAATTATCGTTTTATGCTCCCGCGCGTGCAAAGATAGAAGCGTTTGCTGTAAGCCCTGACGCGTAAAATAATCCAGCGCACTAAAAGGTTCATCCATCAAAATAACATCAGGATTATAAAAGAGCGTGCGCCCGAGGGCTACACGCTGCGCCATGCCACCGCTCAGTTCATGCGGATAAAGCTTGGCGCAGCCAGCTAAGCCCAAAACTTCCAGCAGCTGTGCTATGCGTCCTTTATCAAGCGTATTATCTGCCTTAGCTGCCAACGTAATATTTTCTGCCACATTCAGCCAGGGCATAAGGCGTGCTTCCTGAAAAACAGGTGCCAGGCGTTTGCCCTGCGCCAGCTGTACCCTACCGCTATCACTTGTTTCCAAGCCTCCCAAAAGGCGCAAAAGCGTTGTTTTGCCGCAGCCGCTGCGTCCCACAACACAGGTAAAGCTGTGCTCGCTAAATTCTAGCGACACCTGCGCCAAAGCCTGCTTCTCGCCATATTTTTTACTAATATTTTCAGCACGCAAAGCCATAGCCATCAGCACACCTCACTTTCTGCCACCACGCCACGGGAAAATATATTTTAATAAAAATAAAAACGCATAATCTATCAGCGTACCGATAATGCCAATAGCGAGCATCCCCACAAGCACAATATCCGGACGCGACATTTCCTCCGCATCTAAAATAAGATAACCAATACCGGCAGAAGCTGCTATCAGCTCCGCGCCGATAAGCGCGCGCCAGCTATAGCCAAGTGCAAGCTGCATACCCACGGCAATAGCCTCTAAAGCCGCAGGCAGGCGGATATAGCGGATAAGCTGCCACTTGTTAAAATGCAGTGCTGTGCCAACTTCCAAAAGCTTTTGATCCACATTACGCACACCGCTATAAGTATTCAAAAACATAGGGAAGAAGGAAGCAAGCACAATAATCGTCAGCTTAGACGCTTCGCCAATGCCTGCCCACAAAATAATCAGCGGCACAGCAGCCAGCGGCGGCACATGACGCAAAAATTCTAAAAGCAGCCAAAAATACTCCTCAAAACGTCTGCTCTGCCCGCAAACCACGCCTAATGGCAGTGCCAGGCAGCAAGAAAGCGTAAAGCCTAAAAATACACGCCGCAAACTCACCGCCAGATGCGCCAGCAGCACGCCTCTCTTTATCAGCTCCACAGCTTCGCTTGCAACCTGCGCCGGCGGTGGCAAAAGATAAGGATTGAACACGCCGCGCATACACGCCAGCTGCCATAACACCAAAAGGACGAGCGGAAGCAGCAAAGCGCGCAAAATTTTTCTTTCCATAATTTATTTTACCGTTACCGTTAAATTTTTATTTTCTACCGCCGCATCCTGTAAAACTTGCAGCAGCTGCTTACCATACCAGCCTAAATGTTCATTGCCAGCAATCGCAGCAGGCACGATAAGCTGCGTAGGTTCAGCTAACTCCGTTAGGCAGTCGTACAGTGCATCTAAATTTGCACCATAATACACAGGCAGATCCAGCGCACTACGCAGATATTTGTGCATTGCAGGCACAGAGTGCATACGGTTTATGTCTAAATTTATTGTTCGCATAATCGCACCTCATTTACCATAAAGCTTACTGAAAGAATTATAATGATCACCCGTATAATAAATCAAGCCATCATTGGAAAACACAATACGTTTGCCATTGCGGTTTCCCTTCACATAATCAATATCGCACTCTTTCCAACTGCGACCGTTTTTATCAGGCAGTTTTTTCTCGTAGTTGCCATAGCGGTCACCGCCGATAGATTTTCCGGGAGCAACCTTATCCAACGTGCCATTTGTCTGCCAGCCAAGTTTTTTTGCTTCGTTTTTTGTGATGTAATTATGCGGGAGCTTGGCAAATTCGTTAATATAAGCAGCAACGTGCTCCTTATCAGTATACGCCTTATCCTCGCTAATTTTTATTTTGCCACCGTTAGCTTTGCTATTGGTGTCAACATTCGTCACTTGCTTAGCAGCAGTATTTTTTTCGTTCGCACTCGTCGTTACCTGCGCAGGTTTTGCGCCGTTCTCCTTACTCGCACTACTGCCGCAGCCAGCGAGCAGGCTCACGCTCAGCATAAACGTCAGGAAGAACGCTAAAAGTTTTTGCATGGGAAAGCTCCTTTCGTTTTTTCTCCATTATACCACATACGAAAAACTGGCGCACCATTTGCGATGCGCCAGCTTTTAAGCTATATTCTTTTATCTAACCTCTCTACCGTGCGTATACACAGGCAGCAGCTTCGGCGACAGTTCGCCTGTTACACCAGCAACCGTCTCTTCCTCTGCGTAACGATGCACATGCGCAAGCGAAAGCTTGCCTAACTTTACATTTTTTGTAGCTGCAGCAGCCTTCGTGCCTGCAATGCGGCCAAAAACAATAATATCCAGCAAGCTGTTGCCCATCAGGCGGTTCGTACCGTGGATACCACCCACAGCTTCGCCTGCAACGAACAAGCCAGGCAGCTTTGTTTCTGCATCCTTGTCGATAAGGATGCCGCCATTTTGGTAATGCAGCGTAGGATAAATCAAAATCGGTTCTTTGCGTAAATCAATGCCAAACTTTGCATACATGCGCAGCATACCCGGAATGCGTTTTGCAATCGTGCCTTCGCCGTGCAGCATTTCAATGAGCGGCGTATCCAGCCACAGTGCCACGCCATCTAACGCCTTTACGCCTTTGCCCCGCGCAGTACATTCGCGGATGATAGACGCTGCAGCAACATCACGCGTTTCCAGCGGATGCATAAAAATTTCGCCTTCGCTGTTGACAAGCTGCGCACCGATGGAGCGTACTTTTTCCGTAACGAGTGCGCCATAAATCTGCGCGGGGTAGGCAACGCCTGTCGGATGGTACTGAATTGCGTCCGCATAAATGAGCGGTACGCCAGCACGGTACGCCATAACGAGTCCATCAGCCGTTGCGCCATAATGATTAGATGTTGGGAAACCCTGATAATGCAATCTGCCTGCACCGCCAGTTGCCATAATTACGCATTTGGCACGCACAACTTTATACTCCTGCGCGTCAAAATCCCACAGCACTGCACCGGCAGCTTTGCCTTCTTCATCCAGCAGCAGTTCTACCGCAGGCGAAAATTCCAGCACCGGAATGTTGCGGTTCTGCACTTCGTCACGCAACACACGCATAATCTCTGCGCCGGTGTAATCCGCACAGGCATGCATACGCTTGCGACTGGTGCCACCGCCATGCGTCGTTACCATCGTGCCATCCTGCTCTTTATCGAACATTACGCCTAATTTGCTCAGCCAATCAATCGCCAGCGGTCCGTTCGTTACGAGTTCTTCCAAGAGTTCCGGAATATTTTTATAATGGCCGCCGCCAAAAGCATCCAGATAATGCTGCGCAGGGGAATCGTTTCCTTTATCCGCAGCTTGAATACCACCTTCAGCCATCATCGTGTTCGCATCGCCCATGCGCAGTTTTGTCACTACGAGGACGTTTGCGCCACCATTATGCGCTTCCAGCGCAGCAGATGCGCCTGCGCCGCCGCCACCGATAACCAAAACATCCACGTCGTAATCCACTTTTTCTAAATCTAAAGCAACATCCTGCAAACGGCTTTTTCCTTCCAGTAGGCGTGCTAATTCCACAGGCACTTTCTGCCCCTTATTGGGGCCAACTTCCAGCACCTTAAAACCTTTGGCACTATAATCAGGATGGAACTCTTTTAAAAGTTCTTCCTTTTCCTCTGCCGTAAAACGTGCGATAGAAGCGTGCAGACGCTGCGCCCTCGTTGCCTCTACCTTCGCCATAGATTTCAACATTTCTTCTGTAAATGCGCTCATGCTGCACCTCCTTATTTTTCAATCTCACGCTTGTTATATAAATCTTTAATTTCATCCAGCGGCATATTTTTCAGCTTTTCCAAGAGCGTTACATAATCGCCGTTTTCAATTTCTGCTACGCGCTTTGCCAAATGCTCGCACTTCGGTGCAATATATTTACCCGTCAGGCGGCGGCACAAAAGACCGACAGCACTGTGGCTAATCTGCGCCGGACAGCGCGATGCGCAAATGTTGCAGCCAACGCAGTCAAAAGAAGCGTGCGCGGCCTTTTCATATTCACCACGCTGCGCATAAGCAATATACTGCATCACATTCAAACCCTGCGGGCAGCCATTAGTACAGGCATTGCAGCCAATGCAGCTAAAAATTTCCGGATACAGCTGGCCGACAATATTATCCGTCGCTTTAATCTCTTCAATATTAAAAGTGCGCTTGTTAAGCGGGAAAGAATCAATTTTGCCCACGCACATACCTTCTTCCACCTGCGTTTGGCAGGAAAGCACTACTTTCAACTCTGTGCTACCTTTCAAGCGATAAATCACCGCGCAGGCACCGCAAAAGCCGCTGCGGCAGCCACAACCGCGCACCAGCTTAAAGCCTGCATACTCCATAGCATCCATAATGGTCAAGGCGCGAGGGACGCTATACTTTTTCCCCAGCAGGTAAACCGTTACCATTTCTTCCATAATTTTGCTCCTTATATTTTCTCTCCAAAAGTAGTTATAGAAATTAAAGTTTGTAGGAAATTTTGCGAACGAGCCTCTCCTTGGGGAGAGGTGGCATCGCGTAGCGATGACGGAGAGGGGATTGATAAACGTCATTCTTCAAGACCCCTCTCAGTCGCCTAACGGCGACAGCTCCCCCCAAGGGGAGCCTTTCTCTTCGGCTAAATGTTACAACTAAATTCTACAAACTCCAAATTTTTAATACTCATCTGGCATTTCGTCCAGCTGATCGCAAGTAAACACCGGTCCATCCTTGCACACATATTTCTTACCGATATTGCAGCGCCCGCACTTGCCCACGCCGCATTTCATGCGCAGCTCCAGCGTCGTATAAACCTGCTTCTTCTCAAAGCCCATCTCCATAAGTGCCGCCAGACAAAGCTTAATCATAATCGGCGGACCGCAAAGCAGCACTGTTTTATCCGGTGTAAACTTTAAATCCTTCAAGAAGTTCGGCACAAAGCCTACGTTCCCCGTCCAACCTTCCTGCGCTCTATCAATCGTCAGATGCACGCGCGTATCCGGCTGCTTGGCCCAGATATTAACCAGCTCGTCATAGCGCACAAAATCTTCCTTGCTGCGCGCGCCATAAACCACATCAATGCTACCGTAATCTGAGCGCTTATCCAGCATATAATTCACTACGCTGCGCAAAGGTGCCAGTCCGATGCCACCAGCGATGAACAGTAAATCTTTGCCTTTTAATTTATCTTCCACAGGGAAATGATTACCATAAGGCCCACGCACAGCTATCTGCTGACCAGGCTCAATATTAAAATGCAAAAAATTCGTAATGCAGCCACAGCGTTTGATGCTGAACTCCATATATTTTTCGTTCGTCGGCGAAGAAGTGATAGAAAAAATTGCCTCGCCTTTACCAGGCACGGAAAGAATCGCACACTGACCGGGCAGATGTTCAAACAGCTTGCCGCCGCCAATTTTTTCCACGCGGAAGGTTTTTACATCAGCAGTTTCCTCGCAGATATCTGTCACCACACCAATCTGCGGGATTAAAGTATCATTAAACATCGTGCTTCACCTCCGCTTCTTCCAGTGCTTTAGCCACCTTCACAATATTTAGATGCACAGGGCATTTTGCAAGGCAGCGTCCACAGCCGACGCACGCATACACGCCCTCGTTATTCTCTGGGAAATACACCAGCTTATGCATATACCGCTGGCGAAAACGCTCCACCTTCGTTTTACGCGGTGAGCCATGCGCCATCAGCGTAAAATCTTTTGCCATGCAGCTATCCCAGCAGCGATAACGCTGCGTGCGCGCTTCCGTTTCCTGATAATCGCGGATATCGTAGCAATGGCATGTAGGGCACACATAAGTGCAGGTGCAGCAGGACAGGCAGCCTTGGGCGATTTTTTGCCATACTTCGCTATGAAAAACTTTCAATTCGTCTTTAGTCAGCTCTGCATTAAATTTAAAGTTATGCAAAGGCAATGCCGCCAAGATTTTTTGCGTCTGCTCACGCTGCGCGCTTACAAGCTTTTCTTCAGCAGCATCAGCTGCAAGCAGCAAGCTGCTAGCCACAAGTTTTTCCGTCAGCTCCGCGCCTTTTTTCGTCACAGGCTGCCAATAAAGCGCGTCGCCACAAAGCCAAACTTGCACATCACACTCAGGCGCACACGCATCAATGCCCAAAGCATGGCAAAAGCAGGTTTCCTCCGGTGCGCTGCAGCCTAAGCCAATTAAAACGCAATTTTCGCGCCGCGTTTGATAATATGTATCAACAGGTGCTTTAAAAAACACCTTATCTAAAATTTTAAAGCTGCGTGCATCGCAGGCACGCACGCCCATCACAATCGTTGTCCCTTGCAGCGGAATATTCTGCTCCAAAGCAAGCTCTTTGCCGCTCGTTTTAAACGTCAGCAAATTTTCCACCTGCGGGAAGAACACGTCCTTCGCACTGCGCACTGTAAGCGGTGCGTCAAGCATAACTTTGCTGCTATCAATATAAGGTGCAAAATTAGCCTGCCCATTTTTATCTGCGCAGGGCAAAAGCAGCGTACCAATTTCTGCTAAAGCAGCATAAAGCTTAGGTAAATTTCCCTTCGCAATTTTATACATGGTGCGCACCCCCTCTTATCGCAGAATTTGCTTCCGGATCATTTGGCTGATAGCTAACCTGCGGCGCTAGCGTTTCGCTATCCGCACCTGCCTGATAGCTGCCAAAGAAGCTATTGATATCCTTCGTAAACTTCATATTCAAAAGCTCCAAATGAATTCCCTGCGGGCAGACACGCGCACATTCACCGCAGCCTGTGCAGCGACCGGCAACATGGAAGGCACGGATGATGTGAAACAGCTGCTCCTCCACCTCATCCGCATAAGCTTTACCCGCTACGGGAGCATCCGCTTTATCAAAAATACACTGCTCACAGCTGCACGCCGGACAGATATCACGGCAGGCGTTGCAGCGAATGCATTTAGATAATTCGTTCTGCCAGAAGGCAAAGCGTTCCTCCGCATTCATTGCCTCAATTTCTTTGACCTTGGCAAATTTATCACCAGCAAACTCTGGCGTAGGCAAAGGCTCTGCCAGCTCTTCATCCGCAATTTTATATTCTGCGCCCTTGCACACCAGGCACTTATTTAAGAGCACATCAGCCTTGGGCAGACGTTTTTCGCCATAGGCAGTCTGCGCAATAACTTCATCGCCTTGCACCTCTATGCTAATGATAGCTTTCACACCCGCAGCCTTAATTTTTTTGATATCCACCATGCCGCTGCAAGGCGTGCCGATGACATAAACTAAATCACGCTGAATGCGGTTATCTTTTAAAAGCTGGTTCACGCCATAAGTATCACACGGCTTTAAGAACACAGCTGTTTTTTTGCCTGCGTGGCTGGCTTCTATTAAATATTTGCTGAGATTAGCAGGGCAGAAAGCGTTATAAACTAAATTCTTACAATCCTCTGCACTTTCCACAGCAGCGGGCGCGTTATCATAAAAGAATTCGCCTGCCTGCCATGCCAACACGCGCTCCACTACGCCGCTTGCTAAGAGCTCTGCCGCGCGTTTTTTCAGCAGCACTTCTATTTTTTGCATCGCAAATCCCTCAACTTTACATTTTCACCCAAAGCCGCAATGTGCTCGGCAAAATCATTCATCACCTGCGCAAAGCGTGCGCCTTCGGCCGCACTCACCCATTCCACGCGGAAGCGTTCGCCCGCCACACCTAAGTAATCAAGCATGCTCAGTAAAAGCGTCATACGACGGCGTGCATAATAATTGCCCGTGGAATAATGGCAGTCACCGGGATGGCAGCCACACATAATAACGCCATCCGCACCACGTTGAAACGCGCGCAGGATAAAGAGCGGGTTCACTCTGCAAGAGCAGGGAACTTTGATAATTTTTATATTAGCGGGATACTGCTTGCGTGCGGTGCCTGCGCCGTCCGCTCCGGCATAGCTGCACCAGTTGCAGCAAAACGCTACGATTTTCGGTTCAAAATTTTTCTCTAGCATAATGCATCCACCTCTGCCAGAATTTGTTGATTCGTAAAGCCCTGCAAATCCATCGCACCGCAAGGGCAGGCAACAGTGCAGGCACCGCAGCCCTGGCACAAAGCCTTATTTACAACTGCTACCGTGCGTTCTTCACGCACGCCAAGTTTAGTGATAACTGTCTTGCGCTCGCCCGTAATTGCGCCATAAGGGCAGACATGCGTGCAGCTCAGGCAGCCGCTACAAATGCTTTCATCGCACTGCGCCGTGCAAGGATTCGTTAAGAGTTTATCTTTCGCCAGCAAGCCGATAACCTTCGCCGCCGCAGCACCAGCCTGCGAAACAGTTTCCGGAATATCCTTCGGTCCCTGGCACATACCGCTGAGGAAAATGCCCGCCGTTGGGCTTTCAACAGGACGCAGCTTCGGATGCGCTTCCACATAAAAATCATCGTTATCAATGCTTGCTGTAAGCATTGTTGCTAATTTACGCGCGTCAGGCGCAGGCTTTACCGCTGTCGCTAAAACAACTAAATCAGGATTCAGCATTAAATGCCTTCCGCTGTTCAAATCGCTGGCAAAAACCGTCAGTTTGCCATCGCCATCCACAACAACTTTGCCCACCTGCCCGCGCACATAATGCACGCCATATTCTTCTACCGCACGTCGCTGGAACTCGTCAAAGCCTTTGCCAGGCGTGCGCACATCTATATAAAATACTGTTACATCCACATCAGGATATTTTTCGCGGATATACATCGCATGCTTAGCGTTATACATGCAGCAGATTTTACTGCAATAGCTCTTGCCGCGACCGCTCACATCACGCGAACCCACGCAGGAAACGATAACAACTTTCTTCGGCTCTTTGCCTGTAGAAGGACAAACAAGATGACCTTCCGTAGGCCCGGCAGCGTTCGTCAAACGTTCCAGCTGCAAAGATGTGATAACGTCCTTGCTTGCGCCGTAGCCGTATTCGCCAAATTTATCCAGCGGAATCGTTTCAAAACCTGTCGCCAAAACGATAGCGCCATATTTTTCTTGAAGCAGCTCATCTTGCTGCGTGTAATCAATCGCACTCGCAGGGCAGACCTTCGAGCAGATGCCGCACTTGCCTGTTTTAAATTTAATGC
>CAVKDE010000007.1:15035-20018 GCA_963654835.1 Duodenibacillus sp.
AATCACAGGTACTTTCGGAATCGCCTGCGCGAAAGGAATATAAATTGCTCCACGGTTTTTGAGCTGCATATCAAATTCGCTCGGCGTTTTGCGCGACGGGCATTTTTCTGTGCAGATGCCGCAGCCGCTGCACATATCCGCACGCACACTGCGTGCTTTTTTACGAATCGTCACGTCAAAATTCCCCACGAAACCGCTTACGCTTTCTACTTCACTATAAGTGTACAGCGTAATATTTTCGTGGTTCGCCGCATCTACCATCTTCGGCGTTAAAATGCAGGCCGAGCAATCCAGCGTCGGGAAAGTTTTATCCAACTGCGCCATGCGCCCGCCAATCGTCGGCTCTTTTTCTACGATATCAACCTTATAACCGGCTTCCGCAATATCAAGTGCCGTCTGAATACCGGCGATACCGCCGCCGATAACCAGCGCGCGTTTCACAACCTGGCTTGCGCCAGCTTTCAAAGGCGCGTTGAAGCGCACTTTAGCAATCGCTGCCTTAGCCAGTTTAATTGCTTTCGCCGTTGCTTCTTTTTTATCTTTAATAACCCACGAGCATTGCTCACGGATGTTGGCAATCTCCACCATATAAGGATTAATCCCCACACCCTCCGCGCATTTACGGAAGGTTGCCTCGTGCATACGCGGCGAGCAGCTGCAAACAACAAGCCTGTCCAATTTATAATCGCGCACAGCCTTGCGAATCAGCTCCTGCCCCTGCTCCGAGCACATATATTTATAATCAATGGCATAGGCAACATCAGGTATCTGCTTAACTGCCTCTACCACCTGGGCAACATCTACCGTGCCGGCGATGTTGCTGCCACACCAACAAACAAAAACACCAATTTTTTGCACGTAGATTCCCCCTACTTATTATATTTTCTAAACGCTGCCACTAAAAGCTGCTGCGGCATATCACTCGGATACTGCTCCAGGCTTTCAGCAGGCAATTTATTCGCACCCTGCTGACGAATTTTTAGCAGGCGTAATGCTTCCATAATTTTCGCCGCACTAACTCCGCGCGGGCAGCGTGCTTCGCACGCCATACATGAAAGGCACTTCCAGGGCGCATCCGCAGCCATTAAAGCAGAAGCATTGCCGCAGATAAGCTCCCACACCACGCGATGAGGCAAAAGATCCATCTTAAAGCCTGCTGGGCAGCCCGCACTGCAGCGTCCGCATTGCATGCAGCGGCGCACATCGGTAGCAGCAAGTCGCAGAATATCTTCTGTCAATTGCTTTTCATCAACTATCATGCTGCGCACCTCCTTCGCCAACGCCAAGTGCTTCGGCAAGCAGCTCTGTAAAATAACGCGTAGGCAGAGAATTTCCCGTGCCGTTCACCGCAAGGTTATAGGCACACAAAGGACACGCAGTAATTAATTCCTGCGCGCCACAGCTTTGAGCGTTATTTTTAATTTCATTTGTTAAAGTTTGGCACTGCGCCTTGTCTTCTAACGCCATATAGCCACCGCAGCATTCATTGCGCAGGCTGTAAATAACAGGCGTTGCTCCAAGTGCTTTAATAAAGTTTTCTAAAAGCGTTGGACTTTCCGGGTCATCGAGGGTCAAAACTGCTCCCGGTCTGAGCAGCATACAGCCATAATAAGCACCAACCTTGCGTCCCTTTAAAGGATGGCTTACAAGCTGCGCTAATTTTTCCCAGCCAATTTCGTCACGCAGCACTTCAAGGTAATGCATGACCTTCGTTTCTCCGGCGTAAGGTTCAGCTAAACGCAGATAATTATTCACCTTAGCGCGGATCTCTGCGTTCGTCGCCATGTCGTAGTTCACACGCTTGATAACGTGGTAACACGCACTACACAGCGTCACGAGCACGCCGCCATTATTTTTAGCAGCGACCAGCGCACGCACAGCACTCAAACGCTCGGCAATAGCGTCCGGTGCCATAGGATACACCGCACCACAGCACTGCCACTCGGGCAGTTCCACCAGCGGAAAGTCAAGCACTTCCGCCGCGCGGCGCGCTGCTATATCCAGCTGTTTTGCTTTCGTAGAAAGCGTGCAGCCCGGATAGTAATTATAAATCATATTTTTCCCTCCTTGACAAAAGGATACAAAACAACCTTGACCAAAAAATTGCTTTATGTATCTATTCTACACAAATCGCAAAAATACTCCCATCCTGCGAAAATTTTTTGCATAAAAAAATAGAGGCTGAAGCGTTCAACCTCTATCACAGATAATGTATAAAATTTTCCGTCCTCAAATAGCGTTTCTCTTCATACCGTTTGCTTCTATCGCCAGATTATACTGCGCTAAAGAAAGCGTCACCTTGCCTGCGCTCACGCCAATCTGCCCCTGCTCTTTAAGCTTAGCAATAGTGCGGTTAATCGTTTTCACCGTCATGCCCAGCTCCTCGCGAATTTCTTCGCGCGTGCGGCGCAAGGTAAAATTTTCCTTCTTTTCAATGCCATCCTCGCGCGCACTTTTTACGAAATAATCTAAGAGCAGATACGTAGGTGAGTAAAACAGCTTCGCCCCACGGTTATAAGATGAGCGATACAGTTTAAACGCCACCTCTTTCGCCAGCAGGCGCAGAAAATGAATATCACGCTCAATCCACATCTCAAAATCCTTACGTGAAATCATAAACGCTACGCACTCATTGAGCGTTTCAATCGTCACGGAAGTTTTTTCCATCCCTGCGAGGATTGCTACTTCGCCAATAAAATCCACCGCCTCATTTTTTTCAATCATGAATACATCGCCGTTTTCGAACTCATTAATTACGCGATGATCGCCATGTACGATAATGCCAAAGTAATCCAGCGGATAATCTTTCTGGTGGATAATATAACCAGGAGGAAACGTGCGAATCGTGTAACGCTCATGCAGTTCCTTAGGCATATGCGCAAAATATGGCGCAGCGGCAGGATATTTTCCTAACAATTCTTCTAACGTCATGAGAAATTGTTCACCCCTTTGCGAAAGTTTTTCACTCTTATACTGCTATAATATCACAAAACTACCCATTTGTCCTTTTTTGTCGTAGCTTTTTTTGTTAAAATTTTTACATCGTTAAAAATTTAGGAGGTCATCTACCCGATGAAAAAGGAAATTTACAGCTACAGCGGATTGGCAGAACGCTTCCATGCGGAATGGAAAATTTATCTTGCCGCTTATGTGTTTATCATCATCGCCGATTCTATTGGCATGATTCGTATTCCCCTTGGCCCGGGCCTGCTCATTCTTTTCCCTATTTTTTACTCTATCTTCCTCGGCATTTTGAGCGGTCCGCAGGTGGCAAATTTTTTCAGCAAAAAAGAAGTTAAGGCAGCATCCAAGCTCGTTATCGTCTGCATCTGCCCCTTTATTGCCAAACTCGGCATCAACGCCGGTGCTAATATCGAAACAGTGCTGGCAGCTGGTCCTGCGCTGCTCTTGCAGGAGTTCGGCAACCTCGGCACGATTTTGCTCTCGCTGCCTATTGCGCTGCTCTTTGGCTTGAAGCGTGAAGCAATCGGTGCGTGCCACTCCATCAACCGCGAAACAAACCTCGCTCTCTGCCAGGATGTTTTCGGTCCGGAATCTGCCGAAGCACGCGGCAGCCTTTCCATCTATATTATCGGCGGTATGGTCGGCACCATTTACTTTGGCTTTATGACAACAATTATCGCCGCTACAGGCTTAATCCATCCTTACGCACTGGGCATGGCCGCAGGTGTTGGCGCAGGCATTATGATGGCCTCGGCAACAGCCAGCCTTGTAGCGATGTATCCTGAGATGGCTACAGAAATTTCCGCTCTTGCCAGTGCCAGCGAAACCATTTCCGGTATCGACGGCATTTATCTGGCACTTTTCATCGGTATCCCTCTTTGCAAATGGTTATATAAAGAATTGGAGCCTAAACTTGCTCCGCACAGCATCGCAGTAGAACAGGAGGCAGAATAATGCGCTATTTAGAATGGATTGTAATGTTTATCGTTGCCGGGCTTGGCATTGCGCTGGCAAATTTCGTCGGCTTCAAAGTGAACTTTTTCACCTCACTGCCAGGCGTGCTCATTTTGCTCGCTATCTCCTTTGCTTCTGTAGTTATCAGCAAAGTGCTGCCGCTCAAGCTGCCTGTTATTGCTTACTGCTCTATTTTAGGCCTGCTGCTTGCCTGCCCACTTTCTCCTGTGCGCGACGTTGTTATCGCCTCTGTAAATAAAATCAATTTCACCGCGCCGCTGACGATGGTAGGTGCGTTCGCAGGTATCTCCGTCAGCGACAACCTGCACCAGTTTGTCAAACAAGGCTGGAAGATGCTTATTATCGCCATTCTCGTAATGACAGGTACTTTTATCGGTTCTGCTGTTATTGCTAACTGCGTTTTATCCGCAACTAATGTCATCTAAGGAGTTCTCTATATTATGAACGAAAAAAAACACTGCGATCTGCTCATTGCTGATGCTTCCATCCTCTTGCCTGATATGAGCATTGGTGATAACCTGTCGCTGGTGATTGATCAAGATAAAATTACAGAAATTTTACCTGCTGCCAGCGCAGAAAAAAATTACACTCCTGCGCAAAAAATTAATGGTACTGGTAAAATCTGGCTGCCAGGTTTAGTTGACGCGCATATGCACACCGGCCAGCAGCTTTTGAAAGGCAAAATTTTAGACGAGCTGCCCATGATCTGGACACGCATCATGCTGCCGTTTGAAAGCACGCTCACGCCGGAAAAAATGCAGCTCAGCGCGGAACTTGCAGCTTTAGAAATGATTGAAGCAGGCACTACAGGCTTTGTAGATGCAGGCAGCTATTATATGGAAGAAGCAGGCAAAGTTTATTTAAAAAGCGGCCTGCGCGGTGCGCTCAGCCATTCCACGATGGATAAGGGCAATTTTCCTGCCTCCATCCGCGAAACTGCAAAAGAAGCACTCACTGCTACCGACCGCCTTTATGATGAATTTCATAAGCAGGGCAACCTGCGTGTGTTCTACGATCTGCGTGCGCTCATGAACTGCTCCGAGG
>CAVKDE010000008.1:0-18540 GCA_963654835.1 Duodenibacillus sp.
GTCGTCTGCACAGCGATGGTTTTGCCTTCTAAATCATGCAAACTGTAAATACCACTATCAGCTTCAACTGCTACAACCTGCCTGCTTATCATATAAGGTCCTGCCCATTTATATTTTTCTTCTCTGCCCTTCATGGAAAAGCTTGACCAGATGCAGTCAATTGCACCACGCTTTAACAGTTCATCCTTATCTTCCCAATCAATTTTTTCAAATACTACCTTATAACCCATGCGGTTAAACGCTTCTTTAGCCAAATCAATATCAATACCTGTAGGCTCACCATTTTCATTAGGGAAATTAAACGGCGGATAATCATCAACGCCAACAACAACCTTCGTCAAATCATGATCATATTTATCAGTAGCACGCGTTTCACGGCTGCAAGCACTTAAAAAAGAGCATAGCAACAAAAGCGTCATTGCTATGCTCATCAAAATCATAAATCTTTTCTTCATTGGAAATCTAGTCATAGTAAACCCCTCTTACAAGTAGCACTTTACCTTCTTCCAATCCAAATCCTTACCAATTTAATTTTAACACAAAAAAATAACGCACACAAGATTTTATTGTAAAATTTATGTGCGTTGAGTTAATTTTATTAATATTTTGCGCGTTGCTGTTTAATATTGTATAATATTTTACATTTTCTCAAGCTTTAAAAATGAAGAATATCAAGTGCCTCTAAGAGGAGCATAATATTCAAAGCCACAACAACCACACCAATCGTACCTAAGATAATTTTCAGGCGCAGCGAATTGGCAAACTTGCCCATCACGCGTTTGGAAGATGTTAAATAGATAAGCAGTGCAATCGTCCAGGGCAGCTGCACGCTCAATGCCATCTGCGAATAAATCAGCCCGCTGAACGGATCATCAATAAAAAGTATAATTGCTACCGCCAGCCAATACGTGAGCAGCACGCCATGCCAGGAGTGATAATCCTGCACGTCGTAAGCTTCGCCAAAAATGCCGGCAAAAATACTGCCACCGGCCATGCCTGCCGTCGCCGTAGAGGAAATGCCTGCAAAGAGCAGCGCCACGGCAAAGAGCGTTGCAGCACTGCTGCCTAAAAGCGGGCGCAGCATATCCGTAGCCTGCGCCAGATCATCCACCTGCACGTGATTAGTAAAGAACACTGCCGCAGCAACTAAAATCATAGCACTGTTAATAGCCCAGCCAATGCTCATCGAAAGCAGCGTATCCAGAAATTCAAAATTCAGCTGCTTTTGAATAACCTTCTCATCCTCCAAATGCCACTGACGGCTTTGAATGACTTCGGAATGTAAAAACAAATTGTGCGGCATCACCACCGCACCTAAAACGCTCATCACTACGAGCAGAGAACCATGCGGCAAACTAGGTGTTACCCAGCCTTTGGCTGCTGCGCCCCAATCCAGTGGCACGAGGACTAACTCCGCTAGAAACGATAAGCCGATGAGCGAAACAAAGCCGATAATAATTTTCTCCAGCTTGCTATAGGAATTGGAACGCAAAAGCCACGAACACAGTGCCGCCAAAAGAATGCTGCCCAACCATAGCGGCAAGCCGAACAAAAGCTGGAGCGCAATTGCACCGCCTAAAATTTCTGCCAACGAAGTGGCCACAGCAGCAAGCACTGCGGAAGCAAGCAGCGGACGCGCCAGCCATTTAGGTAAAAATTTCGTCGTCGCCTCCGACAGGCACAAGCCTGTCGCAATACCAAGATGCGCAGCATTATGTTGCAAAAGGATCAACATAATGGTAGAAAGCGTCACCATCCACAGCAAGAGATAACCATATTCCGCACCTGCGGCAAGGTTCGACGCCCAATTACCTGGATCAATAAAACCCACAGTTATCAAAAGCCCCGGACCTATGTAACGCAAGAACTCACGCGCTTGTGAGCTTGTAGAATGTTTTTGATGATAATTTTTAATATCCATTAGAGTTTTAATGCTTCTTCTATCTCACTAACTAATAAATCCCCTATTTTTTTAATCGGTACAGGCGTAGCTGGCAGCTTAGCAATTCTTTTTTCCATCCACACCATATCCAGCCAATGACCATGCTTAAAGCCTGTTTTATTAAACGTGCCAATAATTTTGTAGCCAAGTGCCTCATGCATTTTCACGCTGTGCGCATTGCTCGCTGTGATACAGGCATAAGTTACAACAACGCCCTGCTTGCGCAGCAAATTTTCTAATGCGCCATACATTACTCTGCCCAGGCCCACACCCTGCCCTTCCGGTGACAAATAAATAGTAACTTCCGCTCCCCATTGATACGCCTCGCGCTGAATATAAGGATGTGCATAAACATAACCAATGAGTTTTCCCTCATGCTCGCACACAATATAAGGATAGCCTGCGGAAATATCACTGATGCGGCCAGCAAACTCTTCTACGCTCGGCACTGCGTATTCAAAAGAAACGTCACTTAACGCGCTATCTGCGCTCTCCACAAACGGCGCGTAAATTTTTAAAAGCTCTGCCGCATCTGCAGGCGTTGCCAAACGCAGATGGCAGTTTTGTAGTTTTAACATTGTAAACCCCCTCATTTTTTATACTAACAAATAGCGTCGCAATTATATATCGCTCTGCTCAGGAAAAATTTTAACGTAAATTTTCGTTCGCGCCGCGATATTATAATTGCTTACTTTTACTCTGTAACCACTGGAACATAAAATAATCTATTGCATTACGAAAGGCTCGCTCTTCGCAGCAAAGCGAAAAGGCAAATATAAAAGCCTTTTTGCCAAGCTTTTTCTGCAAGAAAAAGCGATAGTTTCCAGCGCTTTTTAAAAGCGCGCACCTTTCTTGCAACTTCTTTCAGTGATGAAAGAAGTTGAAGGATATTAGAAGTGTGCACTTAAATTTTAGTTCGCACTAAAAAGTATCATCCAATTACTAATCGTTCTTCCTGCTAACAGCAACCTCAAACATCCTCTCCCACGGCAACGTAAACTTATACTCTTTCACCACATCCCCCAAATAAGGCTGCGCCGTTTTTTCTATTGCGCGGGAAATAAAATCTTCGGCTTTTAGCTTCTGCTGCGCATCTAAGCCGCTGTTTGGCCAATAATTTGGCCAGATAAGCTGCTGATAAGTCTGCATCCTCACATTCGCCTGATAAGCCCAATCGTCAAGGTAACGCACGTTCAATAAATTTTCTCGTGCAACGTCACTATAACGCTCACTCAAAAGGCCCTGCGCCAACGCAAACCCAAGGCTGTTGCCAGCAGTATTCCAGCCGCCGTAAGCTGCCAGCTTATGCTCCAGCTCATTAGCAAATAAATTTTTCACCAGCGCATTATCTGCACCATTGCCATATTTTACATCAGCTAAGGCTACCTTGTGTCCATTATCCACCAAGCGTACTACTTTCTTCGTAAAATTAGCCACTTCAGGCGTTATGCTGTAATTATTAGCTGCATTAGACGCTTCCAGCGTCACGCCGTCCTTCGGCGTGTTGATGGCAAGCACTACATCAGCGTTCTTGCGCGCGCGCACAGGAAAAGCCCCCGCAGCGTAGATATGCTGTTTCGCACTTTCCGCCACAGTATCATCTTCATAAGAAGGAATCGTAGCTCCGCCCTTGCCCGCAGCATAAGTAACGTTCACCAGCGGCAGCTCATATTGCAAACGATTTGAAGCACGGCTCAAAAGAAGCAGACCTAATTGATCCGCCCCCGCAAAAAAGCGGATGCGTTCACGAGGCAGCTCGCTGACCAAAATATCCATATTGCGTGCTTCGCGGTGCGCCTGTGAAAACGTAGCTGTATCATCACGGCCAATCAAGAGGTAATCAAAATCACCACTCTCTACGCCATGCAGCAAAAGTTCGGTAGCACGGATATTGTTCGCACGCCGCGCGTACATATCCTCTAAAATTTCCTGCGGAATCTCCGCGCGTAAATCAGCCAGCTCACGCACTTCTTTACGCTTAATCTGCTTCAAATCTAACTTGTCTTCCAGCTGACCCAGGCGGAAGATTTTCGTACCCCACTCGGCATAATAAGCAGGCTCTACGGGAGCACTGCTGGCCTTCGGCGAACGCATAATGGTAGAAAACACGTAAACCTTCTGCCCTCCATGCGTATTTTTCAGCTGCACCAGACGCTCTGCACGCTGCTCAATAGTAGGCAGCGGAATTTCATGTGTGCGCGACGCCACAAGTCCGCCGTAAAGCAGAGCATCACTAGAAGCAACCACTGCTACTGATTCTTTAGCATGTTCTTCCAGCCAGCTAAAAAGCTGCTCCGGTTTACCGCTTTCTGTAGCACTTGCCAAAAGCTCCGTCGGCGGTGTCTGTACATCCCAGCCTGCACTGCGCATAGATTCTACCGTATAATCAAGGCACACTGGGCGATTATCCATCGGCACATATAAAATTGTGCTGCCAGCGGCAACTGCTCCTTGGCACGCCAAGAGCAGCGAAGTTACTAATAAACTGTTTAAAGCCTTCTTCATCTCATCACCTTCAATCGTAAAAATCCGGACACCTATGTCACTAGCATCTCGCTAGAAATCTGCGTAATAAAAAAATCTCCTGTCGTAGTCGTATAATATATTTCTACAACAAGAGATTTTTTCCTGCGTCTAATTGTAAACAATTAGTAAGCACTGCGCTCCGCTTGCACTAAATGTTATAAACAAAGAGAGCTATTTTATTTTTGATACTTCGCTAAAGATGCTGCTACAGCAGCTTCCATCTCGTCCATTTTAGCAAAACGGCGACGGTGCTGCGCACGCTTAGAAGGCTTCAGCTCCTCCATAGATTTACGGTGTTCTGCTACCGGCATAATGTAAAAACGTCTGTCGGAGCAGATTACTCCCTCACATTCCTGCCAGAACGCGCCAAAATCTGTTTTCAACTTTCTGTCCATACGCACGTGGTTCATCGCGTAATAACCTTCGTTAGCCACAGCATAAATATTTTCAATACCTAAAGCTTTGGCAAAACTGCGCAGGCCATAAAACATCAGATTCTTTGTACGATAGCCAAAGAATGCCTTCGTCAAACCTTTAATCAACTCATTACCGTTCTGCGGACCTTGCAAGGCACCAATATAAATTACATTCTTACCGTCCGCTTTATTTTTGCCCAGCCAGAACATAATCTGGTACAGCTCTTTCTCTTCATAAGTGAGCACCAAAGAAAGGCAGCCCTCTTTGCGCTGGCCTGCATGAAACCAAAGGTTCAGCGTCAGCGGCTTCTCCTGATAAATATCCTGCCACAGTTCCACTTTGTCATGCTCATAATAAAGCTTATCTAACAAAGCAGGTTGAAATAATGCTTCCATAATCTCTACATGATTTTTCACCAGCTCAATGCGTTCATCCCAAGTAGAGCCTTTATAGAAAAAAGAGCGGGTCGTCTGCTCAACAAACGAAGGATTTCCTATAAGCCAGGTTGTGCGCTCCGACGTTTTAGCAAAAAAATCAAGCAAACTGTTAATCGCATTGCTATGCATAGCGCAGCGCGCACGAAAAACGACGTAACGCTTCATTTCTTTCAAAATATGTGTCTGATATAAGCTTTTACCAACGTATTCTAAAATATTCTTCTCCATTACTTACCTCGAACAAATCATAGTTAGTTATATTATAGCATACTTCTTGTTAAAAATACGTTTATATGCTAAAATATTTCTGACAACCGTGTTGCAGGGTGGCATTGTCTTCATTCCAAAAGAATGGAGGTGGTGTCTATGGTATATTTCAGCTTTCAGGATTTAATGTCCTTTGGAATTTTTATCGTAGCATTACTGACGTTCATTTTCCAGAACAAGAAGTAATCTCGGACATAGAAAAACCACTCCTACACATTGCCGCGTGGCGGAGTGGCTTTCTAACAAAGTTTTTCTAAAGCAGGCAACCCACCTTGTGGGCGGTTGTCTTTTTCTATACTTAGAATATCACAATCAGACTATTTTTTCAAGTCTCAATCAATGCTTTCTCATATGCTCTTCCAAATACTGCCCCACAATTTTTACTGCGCAGTAATCGCCGCACATAGAGCAGGCCTCATCATCAGATTTATTTTTACGACGACGATATTCCTTCGCCTTTACAGGATCAATAGCTAAATCAAGCTGCGCAGGCCAATCCAAAACCTTGCGTGCTTTCGCCATTTTCAAATCCCATTCCCAAGCAGCTTTGTTGCCGTTAGCTAAATCAGCAGCATGAGCAGCAATACGCGTAGCAATTATACCTTCGCGTACATCATTTAAATCAGGCAGGCCTAAATGTTCCGCAGGCGTTACATAGCACAAAAAGTTTGCCCCGCTCACAGCAGCCAGCGTGCCGCCGATAGCACTCGTAATATGGTCATAACCGGGAGCAACATCCGTTACCAAAGGCCCGAGCACATAGAACGGTGCGCCATGGCACAGACGTTTTTGCAGCTGCATGTTAGCAGCAATCTGGTTATAAGGGACGTGGCCAGGGCCTTCTACCATAACCTGCACGCCTTTATCCCACGCACGCTGAGTTAATTCACCCAGGTTCAAAAGTTCCTGAATCTGCGCTCTATCCGTTGCATCAGCAATGCAGCCTGGGCGCAGGCCATCGCCTAAGCTGATAGTTACATCATATTCAGCACAGATATCAAGAATTTCATCATAGTATTCATAAAGCGGGTTTTCCTGATCGTTATGCAGCATCCAACCTGTAATAAAGCTGCCGCCACGGCTGACAACATCCATCTCACGGCCTTCGTCCAGCAGTGCTTTGAGCACGTTTTTATTAATACCGCAATGAATCGTCATAAAATCAGCACCGTCTTTGGCCTGCATACGGATAACATCAAAAATGTCTTCTTTAGTCATAGCTACAACAGCGCCGCGTTTTTTAATGGTTTCTACCGTAACCTGATACATCGGCACCGTGCCAACCATCACGGTAGAAGCACCAATAATTGCCTGGCGCGATGCGCTGATATTATCACCGGTAGATAAATCCATCACAGAATCAGCACCGGCATCAATAGCTGCTTTGAGTTTTTCCAGTTCCGGAGCAGGATCAGGATAACTGCTAGAAGTGCCGATATTAGCATTAACTTTAACAGTCAAACCCGTGCCTACGCCACGCGGAATAATATTTTTATGATTGATATTGCAGGGAATAGCGATAGTGCCTTGTGCTACACCTTCGCGAATAAATTCAGGAGTAACGTGCTCCTGCTCAGCGACAATTTTCATAGCCTCGGTACTCACGCCTTGGCGTGCCAGCTGCATTTGTGTTGCCATAATTTTTCCTCCTCGTATAATAAAAAATACCGCTTCCAGCAGGAAAGCGGTTAACTTGCTTTGCAGAATTCTGCTCGCTTTCCTACGCTGGTTCTAACCAGATTCAGGTTCAAAGGGTCGGATAATAATCCTCTCAGCAAAATGCGCCCCTAGCGGTTATGTTATATTTTTGTCGTTATTACTTTATCACGAAATTGCGTATTGCGCAAGCAGCAGCTAAAATTTTTACTAAAAAATATCACCATACTTTTGTAACCTACGTTACAAAATACTGCTAAAAGTTTTTCTTAAAAATTTTTCTTAACATTTTTCTTGACAGTAAGCGTCAGCGTGCTATAATCATCTACAAATCTTCACATCAAACGCGATGAAGGAGAAGCAGCGTGCTACGCTTTCAGAAAGCTGCCGGTTGATGCAAGGCAGCAGCAACGCATACCTGTTCCGCTCCGAAGCGGCAAATGACGAATTTGACGGGTGCGCCCGATACAGCGAATAAAAGTTGGCTATTGGCAATTTGGGTGGCACCGCGAGCATGTCCTCGTCCCAAGATTTTGGGATGAAGGGCTTATTTTTTTAGGTGAACTTATTTGTACATGGCAATTTGGGTGGTACCGCGAGAATACAGGCAAGCTCGTCCCAAAGGGATGAACTTGCCGTGTTTTATTTTTGAAAAATATTTTAACTAAACGCAGAGACCGCAAAGAAAAATGCAGATACGAAGAAATGCGACGACGGCGTATATATAATACTCCTAGGAGCATTTCTGAAGTAGCTGCGCTTTATCTGCGGTCAGCCAAAAGACGACTTGAGTACGTTGAGAAATCTTTCTGAAGCATATGATGCTTTATCAACGATTACTAAGGAAGAAGGAGAACAAATGAAAAGAGCTTATAACTTTAACGCCGGCCCCTCCGCTATGCCTTTAGAGGTTTTGCTGGAAGCGCAGGAAGAATTTTTAAATTACGCAGGCACAGGCATGAGCATTATCGAAATGAGCCACAGAAGTGCAGAATACGCCGCACTCCATGCAGAAACAAAACAGCTTTTGCGTGAGCTGATGGAAATCCCTGATGATTACGAGATTATGTTTATCCAGGGCGGTGGCAGCACGCAGTTTTTAATGACAGCTGCTAATTTCCACACCAAGAAATACGCTGCTTATGTCAACACAGGCGTGTGGGCAAAAAAAGCTATGGCGGAAGCAAAATATTATGGTGAAACTTATGAAGCAGCCAGCAGCGCAGATAAAAACCACAACTACATCCCGCAGGAATTTACCCTGCGCGAAGATACATCTTACGTACACCTCACTGCCAACAACACCATTTACGGCACAGAATACAAAACCTTCCCTAAATTCAACGTGCCTATTATCTGCGACATGTCCAGCGACATCTTATCGCGCAAAGTTAATGTCAGCGATTTTGATTTAATCTACGCAGGAGCGCAGAAGAACCTTGGTCCCGCAGGCGTAGTTATCGTCATCGCCAAGAAAGCATTTTTAGCCACAGCGAGAGAAGATTTACCGACGATGCTCAAATACAGCACCTTCGCCAAGAACGATTCTCTCTACAACACACCACCAGTTTTTGCCATCTACATGGTCAACAAAACATTGCACTGGATCAAAAAACACGGTGGCGTTAATACCATCGCTAAAAACAACGCTGCTAAAGCCAAACTCATTTACGACGTTATTGATAACAGCAACGGTTTTTACAAAGGCCATGCGCAAAAAGAAGCACGCAGCCTCATGAACATCACCTTCAACCTCGCCACACCGGAGATGGAAAAAGATTTTGTCGCGCAAGGCAAAGCACGCGGCTTCGTCGGCATCGGCGGACATCGCCTCGTTGGCGGCTGCCGCGCTTCCACCTACAACGCCGTACCTATGGAAGCATGCCAGGCGTTAGCAGATTTTATGAAGGAATATATGGAGAAGCACTAAAAAAGGAGATAAGCAATCATGAAAATTTTTGTCAGCAACGATATCAGCGAAAAAGGCGTAGCCCTGCTGCGCGAACATTTTGACGTAGACGTAATGCCCAACATGAAACCCGAAGAACTCATAAAAGTCATCAACAACTACGACGGCCTAGTTACCCGCAGCATGACCAAAGTAACCAAAGAAGTCATCGAAGCCTCCACCAGATTAAAAGTTATCGGCCGCGCAGGCGTAGGCGTAGATAACATCGACATCCCCGCAGCCACTGCCAAAGGTATCGTCGTCTTGAACACGCCCGAAGGCAACACCATGGCAGCAACCGAGCACACCATCGCTATGATGATGGCCATGACGCGCCACATTCCGCAGGCACATCAATCCATCCAGGAAGGCAAATGGGATAGAAAATCCTTCGACGGCATTCAGGTGCAGGGCAAAACCCTCGGCATCATTGGCGTAGGCCGCATCGGCAGCCGCGTTGCCAAACGTATGCAGGCCATGGAAATGACCACCATCGGCTACGACCCTTATATTACGGAAGAACGCGCCCATCAGGTTGGCGTAGAACTTGTTGATTTTGATACTCTGCTCGCTAAATCTGATTACATCACCATCCACACCCCGCTCACCAAAGAAACAGAAAAAATGCTGAACGCCGAAGCTATCGCCAAAATGAAAGACGGCGTGCGCATCGTCAACTGCGCGCGTGGCGGCTGCATGGATCCGCAGGCCATTGCTGACGGCGTAAAATCCGGTAAAATTGCCGGTGCTGCTATTGACGTTTATCCCAGTGAACCGCTGACGAAAGAAAATAATCCCTTCCTTGGCCTATTCAATGTTGTACAAACACCGCACCTTGGTGCTTCCACCATTGAAGCGCAGATTGGCGTTGCTGTAGACGTTGCTTACGGCGTCATTGACGCCTTGGAAGGCCGCCCGGTTATGACCGCTGTCAACATGGCACCAATTCCGAAAAATGTCGCTGCTGTTATCCAACCGTATTTCAAACTTGCTGAGCGCATGGGTACTGTGGGCATATACCTTGCAGACGGACCGATTAAAACTGTGGAAGTGGAATACACCGGCGCGCTGGCCGAAACAGAAACCCAGGCTCTCACCACGGCCTTTCTGAAAGGTTTATTGAACCCCATTTTGCAAGAAAGCGTAAACTTCGTCAATGCACCCGGTATTGCGAAAAAACGCAACTTAGAAGTAAAAGAAGTGAAAGCCAATAAACCCGGTTACTTCACCACTTCTATCAACGTAAAAATCACCACCGCTAAAGGCACACATAAAATTGAAGGCACGCTGTTTGACGGTAAACAGCCAAAGATTGTGCAGATTGATCAATACCATGTAGATTTCAACCCTGAAGGCTATCTGCTGCTCGCACCGCACATCAATAAACCGAACATGATTGGCCAGATGGCAACGATTTTAGGCAATGCAGGCATCAACATCAACGGTATGCAGGTTGGCAGCACGCCAAAATCTGATACCAATATCATGGCTATTGCTGTGGGCGACGATATTCCTAACGACATCATGCTGCAACTGCGTGGAGTTGAAGGAATTTTAGATGTGAAGTTGATTAACTGCGAGGGATAACCTTATGAAAATCATTTTGATAAGACATGGTGAAACAACGTGGAACATAGATGGCAGATACCAAGGACAAGAAGACACACCGCTCAGTGAGCGCGGTCTGGCGCAGGGCAAAATGCTCGCCGAAGGCTTGCGCAATATCCATATTGATGCGTGCCTCTCCAGTCCCTTGCAGCGTTCTTTGAAAACCTGCCAGCTCTGTGCAGATTTACACCACCTGCCCGTTATAAAAGATGCAAGGCTCACAGAAATCAATCACGGCAGCTGGGAAGGTGTGCTTGCTAAAGATATCACTGCTAAATATCCCAAGGAGTTTAGCCAGTGGCACACGCAGCCACAGCTTGTGCAAATGCCAGGCGGCGGTGAAAATTTAGAAGCGGTACGTAAACGTGCACGCGCAGCATTTGACGAATATGCGGCCAAATATGAGGGGAAAACAATTTTAGTTGCTGCGCACGACGCAGTAAACAAGGCTATTATCTGTGATTTGTTAGGCTTAGATATGTCGCATTTTTGGCAGATAAAGCAGGACAATACCTGCATCAACGTGCTGGAATATTTAGATGGCACATGGCGCGTAGTGCTTTTGAACTCCACGAACCATTTAGGCTTTCTGTTCAGCGGTATTGAACAGGCCGGGTTGTAAAAATTTAATCTACAAAAAGGCTCTGCCTCTCTTTACACAAGAAGCAGAGCCTTTGTATTTTCTAAACACGCTCCATTACAGCAGCCAATGATATAAGCCAAAATATGATAAAACGCTAAGCACCAATACGCCCATTGCCGAGATAGCAAACATTTTCACAAACAACTCCTGCTGCTCTTTCTGGTTAGCGTTCGATGCAGAAGCATACGCCGCCAAGGCCAGCGCACCGCCTGTAGAAAGCGGGCTGATGCCTGCTGTATTAGAAATCATCGTAATAACCGTCGCCAATTCCAGCTGGCTTACGCCGCTTAGCTGGCTCGTAATATGCGGGATCGTCGGAATCAGCGTGGGCATAACTACGCCCGAAGTAGAACTGAACCAGCTCATTACACCAGAAGTAATGCCCATAATTGCTGTCGCAGTTTTATCATTCATGATCGTCAAAAGCGCAGCTGAAAGCATTTTTATCCCGCCAAGATCAATAATCAGCTGCATCAAAACGCCTACACCTGTAATCAAAAGCAAGGTTCCCCAAGGAATACGTTTGAGTGCTTCGCCCTCGTCCGACACACGCAAAAACGAAAGCACGGCAGCTACCGCAAAGCTCACCAGACCGACATTTACTTTAAAAATCAATACGAGGAAAACCATCACGGCAATGCCTGCCATGGTAATTTTCTGTTTCACGTTAAAAGAATCTGCCTGCTGCACAGCGTTCGTAACGTGTGCGCGCAGTTTATAACCGCCCATCACCAGATAAACGATAACCGCATAAACGGTTGAAGAAAGAATGCCGTTCATTAGAAATTGTCTTTCAATCCCCGTCAGGCCAAAATCAGCGCACAATTTGATGCCGATAATGCCTGTCGCTGCTAAAGGCGAAACACCGCCACCACTCGCGCCAAGCACAATCAGGGCTGAAAGCATTACCGGGCTAATCCCCAGCTCTGCCGCCAGTGCCATGGCAAAAACCATCATAATCGCCATCGTCGGCACAGTGCCCGGGCCAAGCGCCGAAAGCACCGTTGAAAAAACATAGATAATTATTGGTATCAGATAAATGCGTTTACCTGCGAGTGCCACAACTTTATGCGCCAAAAGATCCAGGCTACCGTTAAGCTGCGCCAAGCTGAACAGATACGTTACACCCAAAAGCATAATAAAAAGCGATGAATTGAAGCCTTTAATAATTACCGCATCACTCACACCCGACAGGCGACCAAGGACAAGCGCAAAAGCAATGCACAAAAGGCCTGTGTTCATCTTCCGGAAGAAGCCTAAAATAATAGCCAGCAAAAGAAAAAACAGCGATAACAAAGCCATCACAAGCACCTCCAACGAAACCTATTTAGCTTATGCTCATCATAACACTTGCGTCTGTCTTTGTAAAATTATTTGCACCACAGGCACGTAGAAAACTTCAAGCTGTAAATTTTGTTGCACTCTTTAAGAGAAGCAAAAAAGCTGTTTATTTCTGGCGCGATAAATGCTACAATTAAATATTAGAAAGTATTTTATGATGGAGCTGATTTCTATGCTAACATATGCTGATATCAATGGCAGACCGATGAAAAAGCAGCAGATAGAAGAATATCTGCGCAAATTACAGCTAAGTGATTTAGACCCTGCGGCAGATTTAGCAACGCTCGCTAAATTGCAGGACGCGCATTTAAAATTTATTCCCTATGAAAATTTTGACTGCTTAAATGGCAAAATCACTTCGCTCAAACGTCAGGATATGTTTAACAAAATTATTATGCATAACCGTGGCGGTATCTGCTTTGAGCTGAACGGTTTATATAACTGGCTGTTAGAATCGCTCGGTTTTAATGTAGTTAGCTACGCCGCCCGCTTTATTGATAAAATGGAAACTTATCAGCTGCGCCGCCACCGCGTCATGTGTGTTACCCTCGCCGACAAACGCTATTTGACCGATGTAGGCGTAAACAGCGAAAGTCCGCGCGTACCACTGGAAATAACAGAAGGCTTAATCCAGAGCGATGGCATCAGCCAATATAAATTTACGCGCAGCGATTTCTGGGGCTGGCTTTTATGGCAGAAGGAACGCGGCAAAATCTGGAAGCGTCTTTTTGGCTTTACAGAAGAGCCGCAGATTGACAAAGATTTTATCACCGCCAGCTTTTGGTGCGATGCACATCCTGATTCACCGTTTATCAAAAGCAAAAAGCTGTCCATCTTTCGCGAGGACTGCAACATCACTATTCGCGGTAATTATTTAAAGTTTTATCTTGGTGGTCGCGTTAAATACCGCTACAAAATCACCACAGGCGCAGAATTGAAGGAAGTTTTGTGGGAGTATTTTGGTATTAACGTTGATTACCGTTTGAAGGACGATGGCATTGAATATTAATTTTCCTACATATACGAAAAAAATATTGCAGGCACTCAACGCAGTCAGTTACGAGGCTTATCTTGTGGGCGGAGCAGTGCGTGATTTGCTTTTAGGTTTAACGCCGGGTGATTACGATATCACTACTAACGCTAAACCGGAAGAAGTGCTGGCCGTCTGCCAGGCGCAAGGCTGGCGCACCGTGGATAAACTTGGGCATAACTTTGGCTGCGTTATCATTTTACTGGAAGGCAAGCCTACAGAAGTTACCACCTTTCGCGGTGAGCGTTATGACGACAGCGATATGCACCGCCCCGCAGCAACCTGGTATTGCGAAACGCTGCGCGAAGATTTAAGCCGCCGCGATTTCACTGTCAACGCCATGGCAATGGATTTAGAAGGCAACCTTTACGATTACTTTGGCGGGCAAGAAGATTTACAGCAAAAAATTTTGCGCACCGTAGGCAATGCGTGCGCGCGTTACACAGAGGACGCGCTGCGCATGCTGCGCGCGTGCCGCTTTGTAGCGCAGCTTGGCTTTACTTATGTGCAGGATGCTTGCGACGCCTTACCTGCCTGCGGCGCAGAAAATACGCCGTACTACCTGCCGCACAGCTTTACATTTCCTGTAGAACGCTGCGCCGGTCTCTCGCTGGAGCGCGTGCGCAAAGAAATAGAAAAACTGCTGCTCAGTAAATGTGCAGGCCATGGATTGATGCTCATGCTGGCAACAGGTCTTTTAGGCAGCAGCTGCCGCGCACGCAGCAACGGCAAAGATGTAACCATCCCCATTTTACCGGAAGCACTGCATCTTGTAGACCTGCATCAGAACCCGCGCTTTCATCTTTACGATACGTGGGAACATACGCTTTTAGCCATTGATAACAGCCCGCGTGAGCTTGCCATCCGCTGGGCTCTCGTGCTGCATGATTTAGGCAAAGGCCTGCCCAATATCCGCAAGCTGAACAAAGAAGGCCAGCCCAGTGACCCCGGTCACGAGGTGGAAAGTGCCAAAATGGCACAAAATATTTTAACGCGTTTTGGTTATAACACTGATTTCGTACATCTTGTAACCTGGCTTGTTGCCCAGCACATGCGCTTTGCGCCCATGCTGCTCACAGGCGAACGCACGCTGCTGCGCTGGGTGCGCAGCGAAGCGACAAGCGCAGGCTTTCGCTCGCAGGCAGAGCTTACGCAGGCCTATGAACTGTTGGTAGAAGTTTTCCTCGCCGATATGGGAGCGACGCACGCCCGCGAGAATAAACAGCTTATGGCAGAAGGACGCACGCTCGGCGAGCAGGTTGTGGAGCTGGCGCGCACCAAAATGCCTGTCTGCACTAAAGATTTAGCCATCAGCGGCAAAGAACTGCTTGCGCTCTTGCCTCAGGTAGAAATAAAAAACACGCTCACTTATCTTTTAGAGCGTGTACAGGCAGGTAATTTACCAAACGACAACGAGGCTCTGCTTAAAGCAGTAACCAAACACCTCAAACGAGCGACAAACAATAAATAAAGGAGCAAACCATGGAGAGCAAAAAAATTTTAACAGCAGCACTCTGCGCTTTAGTAATTTTAGGCGGTACAAATTATCTTTTGAAGCAATACACTACCCCCACAGCGGCAGCCGCTGATAGCGAAACTGTAAGCGGGGCAGCACAGTTTGTCGGCAAGCACGATATCAAGGATTCACCTTATTTCAAGCATCTTGATTTTTACAATATGCAATCCAACGAACACCTGACAATCCTGCCAAAATTTTCCACAACGCAGCAGCTCACCTATTACACCTGCGGCCCTGCTGCTGCCAACATGGTCGTAAAATATTACAACGGCAAAATTATTGACGACGAGCTGGCTGTAGCAAAAGTGATGAACACCAGTAATACCGTAGGCACTAATACCAAAGGCATGGTAAAATACTTTGAAAAAATCGGTTGGGACGTACATTCTTCCGTCAAAGATAAAACTCCTGATAATTATGAGGACTTTCTTAAATTTGTGGAAAGCAATTTGAAAAACAATACGCCAATCATGGTAGAAAATGTCGATTGGGGCGGACATTGGCGTGTTATCATCGGTTACGATACCATGGGCACAGAACACAAAGGCGATGACGTTTTAATCGTTGCCGATCCTTTTGACACAACGGATCATTTACAGGACGGTTATGGCATTGTACCGGCAGAACGCTTTTTCTATATGTGGTTTGACCACCAGCTTTACGCTAAGCAGGATCAAAAACGCCAATGGCTGACAGCCAAACCTAAAGCCTAAAAATTAAGGAGCTTAGAGTATTAGTAATTTGCTAATGCTCTAAGCTCCTCTTTCTTTTACGCTGTTAAATTATTTTTGTTGTCCAGTCTTCAATGTTCCAGACCTTATCAACCCAGCCTTCGTAGAACTCCAGTTCATGGGATACCAAAAGCACGCTGCCTTTAAATTCTTGCAGCGCACGCTTGAGTTCTTCCTTCGCATCTACGTCGAGATGGTTCGTCGGTTCGTCAAGTACCAGCCAGTTCACATCTTTCAGCATCAGCTTGCACAGGCGCACCTTCGCCGCTTCGCCGCCACTCAACACAAAAACTTTGCTCGTAATGTGTTCATTCGTTAAACCGCAGCCTGCGAGCGCAGCACGCACTTCATAATTCGTCAGTCCGGGATATTCGTTCCACACATCATCCAGCGCAGTGTTTTCGTTCTTTTCGCGTTCTTCCTGCTCAAAATAACCGGGCTCTAAAAACTCGCCCAGCTCCACCTTGCCGCTCACCGGTGGAATAATACCTAAAATTGTTTTTAAAAGCGTTGTCTTACCTAAACCGTTGACACCGCGAATCGCAATTTTCTGCCCACGCTCCAGGTTAAAGGTAACAGGACGCGTCAGCGGGCTATCATAACCCAGCACTAAATCCTTCGTCTCGACGATAAAGCGGCTCGGTGTACGCGCCTCGCGGAATTTAAAAGTAGGTTTGAGCTTTTCGCGCGGTTTTTCAATCATTTCCATCTTATCCAATTTGCGCTGACGACTCTTGGCCATATTCGTTGTCGCCACACGCGCCTTATTACGCGCAATGAAATCTTCCAGCTTCGCCACTTCCTGCTGCTGACGTTCATAAGCAGCAGCTTTCTGTGATTGGTAAATAGCATACATTTCCTGGAATTTATCATAGTTACCGCTGTAACGCGTCAGCTCACAGTTTTCCAGATGGTAAATAACATTAACAACTTTGTTCAGGAAAGGAACATCATGGGAAATAAGAATGAAGGCGTGCTCGTAGTTCTGCAAAAACTTCGTCAGCCATTCAATATGCTCCACGTCAAGATAGTTTGTCGGCTCGTCCAAAAGCAGAATCTTAGAGTTCTGCAAAAGCAGCTTGGTTAAAAGCACCTTGCTGCGCTGGCCGCCGCTCAACTCACTCACATCTTTATCCAGACCAATGCTGCCCAGGCCTAAGCCATTAGCAAATTCTTCAATCTTGCTGTCTAAGGAATAAAAACCGTTGTGTTCCAATTCCGATTGGATTTCGCCCACGGTATTCATCATTTTATCAATCTCTTCGGGAGAAGCGTCGCCCATTTTATCATATAAATCAAGCATCTGCTGCTCCATAGCATACATATCATTAAACGCAGTGCGCAGCACCTCGCGAATGGTCATGCCTTTTTCCAGCGTGCTCTGCTGATCTAAATAGCCAACGGAAACTTTGCCCGGCCATTCCACCTTGCCTTCATCAGGCAGCACATGACCCGTTACGATATTTAAAAAAGTAGATTTGCCTTCGCCATTAGCACCAACCAGGCCAACGTGTTCACCACGCAGCAATTTAAAAGAAACATTTTCTAAAATCTGGCGACCGCCAAAGGAGTGCGATACATTCGTGACGTTTAAATAGCTCATAAAAACCTCGCTTTATTAATCAAGTTTTGGTATAATAACATTACATAATAAAGAAAAAGACCGACTCCAGCAAGCCAGCCTTTTCTCAACATAAAATTTATCGGGAAGAGCTGACGGGCCTAATCGTCAGACCAACCTCTATTTATTATAACAAGCAATTTATTTTTCGTCAACGTATAGAGGAGGAAAATAGTTATGTTACAAGGAAATAAAAACGATATTGAAAAACTTTTGCCTTACGTAAGCGAACGTCTGCAAAAGGCACTAGCTTACATTGCTGCTACAGATTTTAGCAAAATAGCGAACGGTGAATACGAAGTTGACGGCCGCAACGTGTTTGCGCGCGTTAATACTTACGATACCGAGCCTAAGGCAATGCGCCGCGCAGAAAAGCACAACGATTATATTGATGTGCAGTTCGTTTCCAGCGGCAGCGAAATAATCTGGTACACACCGTTGACAAGTTCTTGCGTAGAAACAGAAAACAAAGCAGCAAAAGAGGACGTAATTTTTTACGCCGACCCGAAAGAAAAAAATTGTACCGTTTTAAATGCTGGTGATTTTGCAATATTTTTCCCGTGGGAATTGCATCGCCCTAACTGCAATGCAGGCGAAAAAGCAAATTTTGTACAAAAAATTGTAGTAAAAGTAAAAGCCTGAAAAGCGCATAACCACGCGCTTTTCCCTTGTTCTGTGCAACACTGAAAACAGCTCGCAGAAATTTTTTCAAAAAAAGTTTAAAAAAAGTGTTGACAAACGCGCGTGGAATTAGTATAATAACACTCGTGATGTTGAGCAACACAAAACACCACAAAATATTCCCCGATAGTTCAGCCGGTAGAACACCTGACTGTTAATCAGGGCGTCGTAGG
>CAVKDE010000009.1:0-15968 GCA_963654835.1 Duodenibacillus sp.
GCGTATAACCGCCCTGCACGCGCACTAATTCTCTCGCCGCAACATTCATCGCCGCAGGATTTGTACCAATCACGATGAGGTTGTGCGAATCATGTGCCACTGTCGTCGCCGCCGCACCATTTTTCAGGCCGTAACCACGCAAAAGGCCAAGACCTACATTGCCTGTCGCATGGTGACGCTCTAGTACCGCAATAAGATACACCTCTCCCCGCGCGAGGGCAGCAGGCACATCCTCACCGCGCATAATAGAACGCTCCGTAAAAATTTCTCCCGCCAGCATTTCAATCACAGGATATTCCCTGCCTGCAGCAAAATGCGCTGTGGAAAAAGTTTCTTCACTAAAGGGAGCAGGACGCACGCTGCCTTTTAATGCTGCTCCAGGCTCTACGCAATTAATTTTTGCGCAAGCCTTCCACGCATCCACGCCCTTATGGTACACAGCCTGCGGCTTAAGGTTTTCGAGATTATCAAAAATGACAATATCCGCCTGCCAACCGGGAGCAAGCGCACCCACGCGCTTTAAGCCGTAAATGCGAGCCGCGTTGATGCTAGCTAAACGCAGAGCACGCACAGGCGACATACCTAAGTTAATCGCCATTTTTACGCAATTGCGGATAGTGCCTTCGCGGCGGATTTCTGCCAAGTGTTTATCATCTGTACAAAAAGCAAGATTGCTCACATCAATGCCTTCGGCGAGCACACCTTTTAAAATAGCTTCCAAGTTACGCGACGCGCTGCCCTGACGCACCAAAACAGCCAGACCGTTACGCAGCTTGTCTTTGGCTTCTTCCCAGCTGATGCTTTCGTGATCCGTGGCAATACCGCTCGCCGCATAAGCAGCAAGTTCTTTACCGCGCACGCAAGGAGCATGGCCGTCAATAACTTTGCCAGCATCTAAAAAGAGCTGCAATTTTTTCTTAACTTCTTCCGAATTATACAAAACTCCGGGGACGTTCATCATTTCGCCCATACCCAGAACGCCTTTTTCCGGCAGCAGGCGCGCCATATCCTGCGCGTCCATTACACAGCCACTATGTTCAAAACGCGTTGCCGGCACACAGCTGGGCAGATTAACGTAATAATTGAGCGGCATCTGCCCGCCGGCAGCGAGCATATAGTGAATACCTTCTGCCCCAGCCACATTAGCGATTTCGTGGGGATCGGTGATAAGCGTTGTTACGCCCCAGCGCAGCTCCTCTGCGCAGTAATTTTCCGGTGTTGTCATAGAGCTTTCCACATGGCAGTGTGCATTGATTAAACCGGGCGCGATATAAGCTCCGTTTAAATCAACAACTTTATAAGCTCTTTCATAACTGCCGATACCGGCAATCAATCCATCTGTAACAGCAACATCTGCTGCATAAACTGTTTCGGTCAACACGTCAACAACCCTGCCGTTCTTAAAAAGAATATCAGCAGGGCTGTTGCCTAATGCGACCGCACGAACACGGTCATTCATAATTTGTACCTCGTCAGGAAATTAAACGTAAATATATTTCAAGATGAACACAACAGCCAGCACATAAATAATCCAGCTTGTTTTCTTTCTCTTGAATTCACCCGTTAAAATATTAATAACAACATAAGAGATAACGCCCATGGAAATGCCTTCGGAAATGGAATACATGAACGGCATAGCCACAGCAGCAATGAACGCAGGAATAGCTTCTGTCAGATCATTGAAATCTACATTCAGCAGGCTGCTGACCATGAGGAAGCCTACAGTTACCAAAGCAGGAGCAGTAGCAAACGCAGGAATAGCAAGGAAGATAGGAGCGCAGAACAAGCTCAGGAAGAACAGCACAGCCACGGTAATACTCGTCAGACCGGTGCGTCCGCCTGCCGCAACGCCCGCGCTGCTTTCTACGAAAGTAGTAACAGTGGAAGTACCCAAAATTGCACCACCAGTCGTAGCAATAGAATCTGCGAGCAGTGCGCCTTCAATCTTTGGCAGCTTGCCATCTTTGTCCAGCATATCTGCTTTAGAAGCCACGCCAATCAAAGTGCCTAAAGTATCAAACAAATCAACAAACATGAAAGAAAGCATGATTGTAATGAAGTTAAAAGTAAAAATTGCACTGAAATCAAGCTGCATAAAAGTAGGTGCCAGGCTGGGAATAGCAATACCATTGGCAAAGCTGGGCATTACAGAAAACATCCCCAGTTTCGGGTTCGGCACATAAATACCTGTCAGCTCGCACGCCATACCTAAAATCCAGGTTACGAGAATACCGATAAGGATGCCGCCGGGAACTTTTTTCGCCAGCAGCACAGCTGTCAGCAAAATGCCAAGCAGTGCGAGGAGCGCACCCACGCCGGTGGAAGAAAAAGTGCCATCTGCCAGTGCTGCTTTAAAAGGATAGAGACCAACGAGAGTAGGACCATCCACAACAATTTTAGCATTCTGTAAGCCGATAAAGGTGATGAAAAGGCCGATACCGCTGGTTACACCAAATTTTAACGCTGCGGGAATGCAGTTAAACAGTGCGGAACGAACCTTGGTGAGCGAAAGCACAATAAACAAAAGGCCTTCTACAAAAACTGCTGCCAAAGCTACCTGCCAGCTATAACCCATCTGCCCTACAACAGTATAGGCAAAGAAAGCGTTCAAGCCCATGCCAGGAGCCAGAGCAAACGGATAATTGGAGAACAACGCCATGAGAATCGTACCCAGACAGGCACCAAGAGCGGTGGCAGTGAAAACTGCGCCGGCATCCATACCAGTGGAGCTTAAAATACCGGGATTGACGGCCAGAATATAAGCCATCGTCATAAAGGTGGTAATACCTGCGAGAATTTCCGTGCGCACATCAGTCTTGTGCTCTTTCAGCCGGAAAAAGTTCTCAAGAAAAGTTGTCATTTAAAATTCCTCCTTTTATTTAGCAGCAGCTTTGCACCAGTCAGTGCCAAACAGCATCTGCAAATTAGCAAATTAGTAGGTCAAAATCTCCGGACCATTTTCCGTAATTAAAATCTGGTGTTCCCACTGCGCAGAAAGGCTGCCATCGTTCGTATAAACAGTCCAATCGTTAGCAGCATCCACAAAAATATCCTTGTGACCTGCGTTAATCATCGGTTCAATAGTAAAAATCATACCCGGAACCAGCACCATACCAGTTTTGCGCTTGCCCACATGGCAGACGAACGGATCCTCGTGGAACTCAAGACCTACGCCGTGGCCACCAAATTCTTCTACTACAGAATAACCGTGCTTATGCGCCAGCTTAGAAACAGCTGCACCAATATCACCCAAGAAAGCCCAAGGCTGAGCAGCTTCAATACCACGCAGCAGACACTGCTTAGTAATAGCCACCAGATCAGCAGCAGGCTTTGCCACCTTGCCAATCATAAACATACGCGAAGCATCTGCATAATATCCGTTATAAATGGTAGAAACATCAACGTTAATAATATCGCCGCTGCGCAAAATATCGTTTTCGCTCGGAATGCCGTGGCACACCTGATCGTTGATAGAAGTACAAACGCTCTTAGGAAAGCCTTCGTAACCCAGCGGTGCAGGAATAGCATTGTGCGCCACAGTGTAATCATAAACAATACGGTCAATCTCCGCCGTCGTCATACCAGCCTTAATATATTTAGCAACTTCGTCCAACACGCCTGTGTTAATTTTGCACGCCTCGCGGATGCCCGCAATCTGCTCCGGCGTTTTAATCATATCGCGGTCAGGCACCTCGCAGCCCTGCGCCTGCAACATGGCCATCTTCTGATCATTCATTTTGTGGCAATCAGCGTAAGCCTTGCCGCTGCCACACCAACATAATTCTTCTTGCATGGAAATTCTCCTTATCTAAAAAAGTCTTGTGATTAAACATTACACCCTCAATACCTTCTATTTTACCACATTTAAGGAAAAAATCATATTTTTACGCTAAAATCTTCATAAAATGTTCGGGATGGTACGGAAGAAATTTTCTGCTGTATCCTTGGCACACTTGCTGTCGACAGTCCTGCATTTTTATGTTAGAATTAGTGCAAGTAATTTTATACGAGGAAGGAAAATTTTATGGAAGCATACGCAATGTATTTTGTAGATTTAATTCTGCATTTAGACAAACATCTGCCGGAAATTATGGCAGCTTATGGCAGTTTGATTTACGCCATTTTATTTTTAGTAGTTTTTTGTGAAACAGGTCTGGTTGTTACACCGTTTTTACCGGGTGATTCACTGCTTTTTGCCTGCGGTGCTCTCGCTGCTACCGCACCTGAGGGCATGGATATCAAGATTATCGTGCTAATTTTCTTAGTATCGTCCGTGCTGGGCGATGCGTGCAACTATATGATAGGCGAAAAGCTAGGCCTGCACATGATAAATTCCAAGCACGGTTTGATCAAGAAAGAGCACGTGGATAAAGCCAGTGCTTTTTACGAAAAGCACGGTCACAAGGCAATTTTCTTAGCGCGCTTTGTACCGATTGTGCGCACTTTTGCTCCATTTGTCGCAGGCATCGGCAAAATGCATTACCTCACCTTTGCGCATTACAATGTTATCGGCGCCGTAGTGTGGGTGTGCCTGTTTGTTGGCGGCGGTTATTTCTTTGGCAACATTCCTGCGATTAAGCATAACTTCACACTCGTAACCTTAGGCATTATCGTGTTCTCCCTGCTGCCTGTGCTGTACGAATTTGTAGGCAAGAAATTTTTAGGAAAAAAATAGGCAAAAATAAAGCAAAAAATACCATCTGCACATGAAGAACTGCTGCAGATGGTATTTTTTCTTTTTATTTAGCTTCGTAAACGCTGAGTGCTTCTAACGCAAGTGCGTAACCGGCAAAGCCTAAGCCGCAAATCTGGCCTACACAGCCTGCTACCGTTACAGAGTGATGACGAAATTCCTCACGCTGATGGATGTTACTGATATGCACCTCAATCGCCGGAATGTTCACTGCCTTAAGAGCGTCTAAAATCGCTACGCTGTAATGCGTAAACGCCGCAGGATTAATCACAATGCCATCAAAATTGCCATAAGCTTTTTGAATAGCGGTAACAATATCACCTTCGTAATTGCTTTGCAGCATTTCTACCTCTACGCCCAATTTATCTGCCGCTGATTGAATATATTCGCACAAGCTGGCGTAATCTTCACGTCCATAGATGTTTTTTTCACGAATGCCCAGCATATTGATGTTAGGCCCATTTAATACTAAAATTTTACGCATCTTTATCCCTCCAAATTTTGCGCAATGATAAGCAGCTTACGCAATACGCTCGCAAAATCGCCGTTATTTTCTACAATGTAATCCGCATACTGGCGGTAAAGCGCAATCCGCTCGTCATACAGCGTGTAAATTTTCTTTTTATCCGCTGCAAGCAGAGGGCGTTCATCTCCGCCGATGCAGCCCAGAATATTGCTAGGTTCGCGGTCTAAGAAAACCACTACGCCCGCACGCTTCATCAAAGCCATGTTTTCCGCACGCTTTACAGCGCCACCACCTGTGGCGATAACTGCGCCTTGCAGTTCTGCCAGATACGCCAGCGTGCGCGTTTCCGCAGTACGAAAGGCGTCCTCACTTTCAGCAAAGAAGCTTTTAATAGTGCGCTGTTCGCGTTCTTCCAAAACTGCATCTGCATCATAAAACGCTACAGCCAATTTCTTGGCCAATTTTTTGCCAAAGGTGCTTTTGCCGCAGCCAGGCATACCAATCAAAACAATATTTTTCATATGCTTCGCTCCAGCTCCTGCATAATCTTAACGATTAAATCACTGTCATATTTTTCATCCTGCCATATTTCCTGTGCCGCTACAGCCTGCGCTACCAGCATGAAAAGTCCGTTGACAGTTTTCATGCCAAAATCTGCCGCCTGTTTTAAAAACAAAGTCTGCTTAGGATTATAAATCAAATCTACAGCAGCATCAAAATTGCTTACTTCTTCCGCCGTTATAGGCGCAACATCCGTCTTGGGATACATACCGACAGGCGTACAGTTGACAATCACATCACCTGTAAGTGCAGGCAAGGCAGCGTAATCTAGAAATTTGCACTTAGGCGCAAGTTTAAGAAAATCTTTATCCACGTGCACCACGTCACGCGTAACAATGTATAATTTACCTACGCGCTTATCCGCCAGATATTTCACCACCGCGCGTGCTGCGCCGCCAGTGCCAAGCACCGCAACGCGTTTAGCACGCACATCAATATCATTATATTCTAACATTCTGCCAAAGCCAAAGTAATCCGTGTTATGACCTTCGGCACCGTCAGGTGTAAATTTAATAGTATTCACAGCTCCAATGGCTTTTGCCTCACGGGAAATGGAGTCCAGTAAAGGCATTACGTGCAGCTTATGCGGAATGGTAACATTACTGCCTGCGTAATTTGCGCGCAGCTCCTCCATACGCGCAGGCAAATCTTCCAGCTGCGTTTCGAGCAGCGTGTAATCGCCTTCAATGCCTGTAAATTTAAAAAACAAATCGTGAATCTGCGGCGAAAGGCTATGACCTAACTTACCGCCTAAAAGTCCATAATGCTTCATCTATTTTATTCCTTTCGCTCGTAAGCACGATAGTTGCCCAAAATTTTGCAATAGGTGCTCTTCGCCTTAATTTCTTCCATCACATCAAGCACCAGTGGATCAGCCATATTTCCCGTTACATCAATGTAGAAGAAATACTCCCACGTTTTGCCCACCATCGGCCGCGATTCCAGATTCAGCATATTCAGCCCCATATGGTAGAAGCTGGCAAGCATTTTATAGAGTGAACCTGTTTCGTGTTTTACCGCCACAATCAACGTAATTTTATTGGCACTTGGCACAACTTCAGGTTTTTTGGCAATAATCACAAAGCGCGTGTAATTATTGCTGTTGCTGTTAATGGCAGGTGCAATAATTTTCAAATTATACAGCTCTGCGGCCTGCTTGCCCGCAATAGCACCAATTGTTATATCCTGCTTTTGTGCCACTTCTTCCGCACTCTTAGATGTGCTGAAATAAGGCACTTTTTTCATTTCCGGATAATCATGGAAGAAATCACTGCACTGTTTCAAGCCCTGCGGATGTGAATACACAGTTTTAATCGTACTCAGCGTTGCTCCCTCGCAGCCTAAGAGGTTCTGCTCAATCTTCACGCATTGCTCGCCCACAATGCTGCAATCATATTGGCGCAGCAAATCATAAACTTCGGTAATGCCGCCTGTAGAAGAATTTTCTATCGGCAGCACGGCGTAATCCATCGAGCCATCGCTGATGCTCATGATAACCTCTTCAAAGGTCTGAAAATGATGACGGTTATACTTGCGTCCGTGAAAATATTCTTTCAGTGCCTGATGAGTGAAGGAACCTGCCGGGCCAAAGCAGGCCACCTCAAAAGTTCTGTCGCTGGTTTCAGCCAAAGCTGTTTCTTCTAACACACACGCCTGGTCAATAATGCCACGCATGATATTTTTCACCGCAACGGAGTAATCTTTGTTCTCTAAAAAGCCTGCTACTTTTTCAATAACCTTGGCTTCGCGGTTTTTATCTTTTACGGGCAAGCCTTTAGATTTTTTATAAGCAGCTACCTGCATAACTAAATGCAGGCGATTTTCTAAAACATCGGCTAATTGCTGGTCAACCTTATCTATTTCCTGGCGGATATTGTCTAAATCAAGTTCCTGCATTTTATTTCTCCCATTTCTTCGCTTCTAAAAGTAAATCCCACAACGTCCATGCGACAACTGCCTCAATTACAGGCACGGCACGCTGCACAATGCACGGATCATGCCTGCCGACGATGGCAAGAGTCGTATCCGCGTGTTCTTTCAGGCTCACGGTGTGCTGCTCGCGTGCTATCGAAGGCGTCGGTTTAATCGCCACACGCACGATGAGCGGCATCCCATTCGTAATGCCACCTGTAATACCGCCGTTGTGATTGGTTAAGCCTTCTACCTTGCCCTCAACATAATGCAACTCGTCGTTCGCTTCTGCACCTGTCAGCCGGGCAAAGCCAAAACCATCGCCAAACTCCACGCCTTTTACAGCAGGAACAGAAAAAAGCGCATGGCTCATCACGCTTTCCACAGAATCAAAATACGGTGCGCCAACTCCCGCTGGCAGGTGCAGCGCAATGGCTTCAATTACACCGCCCACGCTGTTCAGTTCGCCCTTCGCCTGCAAGATACGCTGCTGCATTTTTTCGCCTATCGCGTCGTCAAGCACGGCGAACTTTTTGGCGTGCAATGTTTCTAAAACAGCGTCACTTACGCCCATAGGATTAAAACGCTCTTCTTGGATATCGTTAATCTGCAAAATATGCGAACCGACGATAATACCCATTTGCGCCAAAGCCTGCTTCGCCACCGCTCCGGCAAAAACCAAAGGCGCAGTTAAGCGGCCGGAAAAATGTCCGCCGCCACGGTAATCATTAAAGCCCTGATAACGCACATAACCTGCGTAATCTGCATGGCCAGGGCGCATTTTATCTGCTAAAATGCTGTAATCTTTAGAGTGTTGGTCGCTGTTGACAATGCGCGCGCATAGCGGCGTACCTGTCGTAAAACCGTTAAAGAAGCCGCTCTGGATTTCCACAGTATCGCTTTCCTTGCGCGCTGTGCTTAAAGCATTTTGTCCGGGAGCACGGCGAGCCATCTCCTGCGCAATTTTTTCTTCATCTAAAGCAATTCCCGGCGGTAGGCCATCAAGCACCATGCCGATGGATTTGCCGTGCGATTCGCCGTAAATCGCCATTTTGATATTCATGCCAAAAATTCCGCTCATGCCAACACCTCAATTTTTCCGCCTACGCTCTTATAATCTTCCCAGAAGTTAGGATAAGATTTACTTACGCTGCCTGCGCCCGTCAAGGCAATCGGCTGAACGCAACGCTGGGCAGCAATCGCCAGGCTCATCGCAATGCGGTGATCATTCCACGCATCCACTTCAACGCCACCAGCTAAGCCTTCAGGCTTACCGTGAATCGTCAAGCCTTCTGCGTCTTCTATAATATCCGCGCCCATTTTATTCAGCTCGCTCGTCATAGCCGCCAAACGGTCACATTCTTTAATACGCAGCCTGCCCGCGTTGATAATTTTCGTCGTGCCCTCGCTCACCGCAGCCAGCACCGTCAGCACAGGAATAATATCAGGGCAGTTGGCTGCATCAATCACTGTAGCTTGCATTACACTATTATTTACGGTAACACTATCATCATTTTGAGTAATGTCTGCACCCATACGCTGCATAATTTCGATGACCGCCTTATCGCCCTGCAAGGAGTTAAAATCAACACCGCTCGCCGTCACGCCAGCGCCAAGTGCGCCGCCCACATTCCAGAACGCAGCCTGCGACCAATCGCCTTCCACCTTGCTGTCCTGCGCCTTGTAATGCTGCTTGCCAGCCACCAGATAACGGCGGTGCGCGCCATCTACGTTTTCTACTTTAATGCCATATTTCGCCAGACAGTTCAGCGTCATATCCACATAAGAAGAAGATTCCAAAGGCGACGTAATAATAATTTCAGAATCACCCTTTAAAAGTGGCAGTGCAAAGAGAAGACCGCTCACAAATTGACTGCTCACATCACCGGGAAGCTCAAACTTACCCGGCATTAAGTGACCGTTCACCGTCAAAGGCAGATTGCCGTTATCATTAAAATACTGCACAAACTGCTTATCTAAAATATCGTAATACGCCTGCAGCGGACGGGAAACCAGCTTGCCGTGACCAATAAAGGTCAGCGGGCAGCCAAGGTTCGCCCCCAGCGGAATAAAAAAGCGCAGCGTCGAACCGGACTCGCCGCAATCTACGTTATCCGCAGCAGCAAGCGGATGGCCTGTACCCGTAATTTGCAAAGCAGTGCGCCCTGATATCATGCTGGGAATTTCATCCACACTCACATTTATCGCCCGCAGCACGCGCATCGTTGCGGCAATATCTTTAGACATACTGATATTATCAACAATGCTCGTGCCAGCGGCAAGACCGGCGCAGATAATTTCTCTATGACCCATGCTTTTAGATGAAGGCACCTGCACTGTGCCTTGCAGCTTGCACGGATAAATTTTTACTTTTTCCATTTTGCTTCACCCCAAATATGCTGGTACTTCCTGCCAGTTAATTTTTTGCAGTACGCCCTCGCCAATATCTTTTAAAATAATGAGGGTGATGCTGTTGCCATTCTTTTTCTTATCGCGTGCCATCGTATCAATAAGCTGTGCTTTCTCTACGCCCGCAGTGAGCGGTAAATTATATTTTTCCAGCACGCGCTTAATGCGCTCTGCACTGCCTTTTGCTGTAAGCCCCATCTCCTCCGTGCGCTGCGTCAGCTGATACATACCAATCGCCACACCCTCACCATGCGTGAACTCGCTGTAACCAAAGTGCTGCTCCACAGCGTGGCCTAGAGTATGACCAAAGTTTAAGAGCATCCGCAAGCCTGTATCAAATTCATCCTGCTCCACAATACGCGCTTTAATCGCGCAGCAGGTGGCCACCACGCTGTCAATATCCGCCAAAAGCTCTTTATCATCAGCGTAACCGGCAATTTTCTCAAACAAGGCTGCGTCTTTAATGCAGCCATATTTAATAGCTTCTGCCAAGCCGTCATGCAAAAAGCGTGTAGAAAGCGTTGCCAGTAAATCTGTATCGATATATACAGCTTTCGGCTGGTAGAAGGCGCCGGCTAAATTTTTGCCTGCCTTTAAATCCACCGCTACCTTACCACCTACACTGCTATCAATCTGCGCTAAAAGCGAAGTAGGAACCTGCACAAAAGCCACGCCACGCATAAAGCTTGCCGCAGCAAAGCCGCCTAAATCGCCCACAACGCCACCGCCTAAAGTGAGCACCACGTCTGTGCGCGTGAGGCCTGCATTGGCAAGTTTCTCCAGCACTTCGCTGAGCACCTGCATATTTTTGCTCTGCTCCCCAGCAGCAATTACCACCTTATGCACAACAAGGCCAGCCTCTTCGAGGCTAGCCTGTAATTTTGCTGCATAAAGCGGAGCTACGTTCGTATCGCTGATAATCGCTGCCTTGCGTGCCTTCGGCAGCAGGGCAGCTACTTTTTTGCCAATCTGCGGCAAAAGACCTGCCGCAATCTCAATATCATAGGCATGTGCGCCTAAATCAACGTGAATTTTCTTCATTAATACAGCTCCCTTCTGCGAGTTCCAGCCTTGCGCATCAGCGCTTTCAGCTGCTCGCCGTCACCTGCCCGCAGCGCATCACGCCACAGTGCAAGCTGCTCCATATATTTATCTATTTCATCAGCAACCTTTTCTTTATTCGCTAAAAAAAGGCTGCTCCAGAGCTCAGGATTAATATCTGCTACACGCGTACCGTCACGAAAACTGCCTGCAACAAAATATTTTGTTTTATCGTTAAAAGATTCGCTATCCATGAGTGCCACAGCAGTAACGTGCGGCAGATTGCTGGTATAAGCTATCGTGGCATCATGCTCAGAAGGCGTAACGCGCACGGTGTGCTTACAGCCAAGTGCCAAGGCAAATTTTTCCAGCCAGCAGATTGCTTCATTAGTATTGTGCTTTTCCGGAACAATGATGTAATTAGCATTTTGGAAGATGTGCGCATCGCTCATGCCTAGGCCGCTACCCTGGCGGCCTGCCATGGGATGCCCGGAGATAAACTCCATACCGTTTAAGAGCAAGGCCTGACCCTTACTGATCATGTCATTTTTAATTCCTGCAACATCAGTAAGCAGCACATCAGGCTTAAAGAAGCGCACATTGTCACGGATAAAACCCACGATTGCTTCAGGATAAATCGCACAGATGATTACATCTGCTGCCTGTAAACGTTCGTCTGCCTGCGTCAGTGCGATGTCAATCAGTCCTTGCGACGTTGCCTTTTGCAGCGTTTTTTCGTCGCGCTCAATACCAATAACCTGCTTCGCTCCCAGCTTGCGCAATGCCTTTGCATACGAACCGCCAATTAAGCCAAGACCTACCACTGCAAAACGCAGCTCCTGCCAATCTGTACTTCTCTTGCTCTTAAAATCAGCTTCCAACAAAATCAACTCCTAATCTACCTTACTACTGTACTACTATTATAACTCTCTACCTACAATATTCGCAATTCCTTTTAAGTCTTGCATCAAATTTGTAAAGCGTTCCGGTTTTAAGGATTGCGCACCATCACAAAGTGCTGCTTCCGGATCATTATGCACTTCAATAATCAGGCCATCTGCGCCAACTGCAACTGCAGCCTTCGCCAAAGGTTCTACCATCCACCACATACCGGCTGCATGGCTTGGGTCAACGATTACAGGCAGGTGGCTGAGCTTTTTCACAGCAGGAATCGCACTCACATCCAAAGTATTACGCGTGTAAGTTTCAAAAGTGCGGATACCACGCTCACAAAGGATAACATTTTCATTGCCTTCGCTCATAATGTATTCTGCTGCCATCAGCCATTCTTCAATCGTTGCAGCAAGGCCACGTTTTAAAAGAATCGGCTTATTTGTCTTGCCTAATTCTTTAAGCAGCTCAAAGTTTTGCATATTGCGCGCGCCCACCTGGATCAGGTCTACATCTTCTACAAATTTTTCAATCATGTAAGGCGACATAATTTCCGTTACAATTGGCAAGCCGGTTTTGGCACGTGCGCTCTTTAAGAATTCAAGGCCTTGCTCCTTTAATCCCTGGAAAGAGTACGGCGAAGTGCGCGGTTTGAACGCACCACCACGCATAAGCGTAGCACCTGCAGCCTTCACATCCTCCGCAATTTCCGTTACCTGCGCCTCGCTCTCTACAGAGCAGGGACCTGCAATAACTTGCAGCTTCTTGCCGCCGAAGGGAATGCCTGCAACATTAACAATGCTGTCTTCCGGATGGAACATACGGTTCGCACGTTTGAAAGGCTCCTGCACGCGCATAACCTTTTCCACGCCTTCATTGACACGCAAAAGGTTAATATCTAAAGTACTCGTATCGCCAACTACGCCAAACAACGAAGTATTTGCGCCCTCGCTGGCATGAATCTGAAAGCCTTTGCTCTCTAATTGTGCCTTAACCTTAGCTTTTTCCTCAACAGTTGCATTTTGATTGAAAACAATGATCATGATAAATTTCTCCTTTTTACTAAACTACAATTCTACAATACTACGCTTTAGCGTAGGAGTTACAAATCTACTAAAACTACATATCCCTGCCAACGATGCGGGCAATCCCTTTCAGCTCACCCATCAGCCTTGCAAACCTTTCCGGTCTGAGCGACTGCGCACCATCGCAAAGTGCTGCTTCCAGATTGTTGTGTACTTCAATGAGCAAACCATCCGCACCCACGGCAATCGCCGCCTTCGCCAAAGGCTCTACCATCCACCACATGCCTGCTGCATGGCTCGGGTCAACGATAACAGGCAGGTGGCTAAGCTTTTTCACAGCGGGGATAGCACTAACATCTAACGTGTTACGCGTATATGTTTCAAAAGTGCGGATACCACGCTCACAAAGGATAACATTTTCATTACCCTCGCTCATAATGTATTCCGCTGCCATCAGCCATTCTTCAATCGTCGCAGCTAAACCACGTTTCAAAAGAATCGGCTTATTCGTCTTGCCAAGTTCTTTGAGCAGCTCAAAGTTTTGCATATTACGTGCGCCCACCTGAATCAAATCAACATCCTCTACAAATTTTTTAATCATGTAAGGCGACATAATTTCCGTTACAATCGGCAGGCCGCTTTCTTTGCGTGCATGCTTTAAATATTCCAGGCCAACTTCCTTCAAACCTTGGAAGGAATAAGGCGAAGTACGCGGCTTAAACGCACCGCCACGCATGAGCGTCGCACCACCAATTTTAACAGATTTAGCAATTTCTGTTACCTGTTCTTCGCTTTCTACGGAGCAGGGACCGGCGATAACCTGAATTTTTTTACCGCCAATCGGTACGCCGCTGACATCAATCACGCTATCTGCCGGATGGAACATGCGGTTCGCACGTTTAAAAGGTTCCTGCACGCGCATCACCTTGTCTACTGCATCATCAATGCGCAGCATATTGATATCCAGTGTGCTCGTATCACCAATAATGCCGAAGATGGTCATGTTCACGCCATTAATCTCGTTAATCTGGAAGCCCTTGCTTTCGAGTGCCGCCCTCATCTTCGCTTTATTTTCCTCTGGTGCCCCAGGCTTGAATACAATTACCACTACAATCTCTCCCTTTCACTAATTAAAAAAGCAGGTTCCCGCACAGAGAACCTGCCTAAAAGCACTGTTAAAATGTAATTGCCAACAACGCAAATACTATTTTTTATCTCTAATACGATTTACACTGTTATTTGATTTTTCCCATGCCAAAGAACCGGTGCTAAAGTAATAATAGCTAAAGACCGGAGCATAATAAAAACCATATTGAGTTGCAGTGTTCATCAGTTCAGAGTTCATTTCATTCACCTGCAAAATAATATTTACGCTTACATCAGCGATTGACGATATTTTACTCCTACTTGCAAGACGCGTCAAGCAAAAATATACATTTTATTTAATTTTTATTTTTTGCTAGCGATAATGTAACGTAGGTTACAGTTATAAGTTAAAAGCGTCCTGCTACGCCAACAGGACGCTTCTAAAAATTTCAAAATCACAACGCTCTCCAGCCGCTGACAAACATAATTGAAGCACCAACTAAAACGACAAGCAGTGCCAGCTTACGGAACAGTTCCTGGTTCACGCGGTAGAAAAGACGCTCACCTGCCAAAATGCCCACGAACATCGCCGGAGTAGCAAAAAGCAGCAGCAGCCAGTTCACATCGTGCACATTGCCGGCAAAATAATTCGTCACTATCGTCATGATTCCGCTTAGGCCAAAGAACCAGATAAGATTAGCGCGCATTAGATTCTTATCCGTTTTTTCGTTCAAAAAATATAAAGCAAGCGGCGGACCGTTAACGCTCGTCGACGCGCCAAAAAATCCTGCCAGCATACCTGCGCCAATACGCCCCGCTGTGCGATTCGTAATCTTCACCGTACATTGCAAACTTAAAAGCAGCGTTGCTACTAGCAGCACCATGCCTAAAAATATTTCCAGCTGCGCTGCCCCCAAAAGGCGCAAAACCTGACTGCCAGGGTACATACCCAGCAGGCTGCCTGCTGTCGTCAGTGCTACCGTCTGCCAATCAAACTGCTTGCGCACCTGATACATATTAATCAGGCGCAGAAGCAAATTCATGATAATAATGAAAATAATGGCTTCCTTCACAGGCATAATCTGCGTCAAAAAAGGCATCGCCACCAGCGCAAAGCCAAAACCTGAAACCGTAGAAAACAGCGACGCAGTAAAAATTCCTACCGCCGCTGCCATAATTGTAAAATAATCCATTCGCTACTCCCCTCAACTGCGTCAATAATAACTATAATTGTAGCAAGCAAAGAGAAAGTAGTCAAATAAAAAGATTGAAAGAATATTTCATCCTAGCAATCGTCCCCGCTCAATGCGCACAACCCTGTCACATAACCACTCTGCTATCTGCCTGTCATGCGCAATAAAAAGATACGCCAACTTCTTCTCTTTGCGGATATCACGCAAAAGATGTAAAATCTGCGCCTGCACAGAAATATCCAGCATAGATGTAGGTTCATCTAAAACTAGCAGCTTGGGTTCTAAAAGCAGTGCGCGCGCCAAACAGATGCGCTGAATTTCCCCACCACTCACCTGATGCGGATAACGCTCCAAAAGCTCCGCATTTAGCTTCACTAAATCCAGCATTTGACTGACCTGCTCTTTTTGATAAGGCAGGGAAAACACAGTAAACGCTTCGCGCAAACTTGTGCCCAACTTCTTGCGCGGGTCGAGAAAGCTTTCCGGCCTTTGCGAGATAAACTGTACTGCACGGCGAAAATCAAGTAATTTGCTGCCAGAAGTGTGGGTAATCTCTTGTCCCTGAAAATAAATTTTACCGCTATCGCAAGGCAAAAGGCGCAGCAAAATGCGTGCCAGCGTACTTTTACCGCTGCCGCTGCCACCCATAAGTGCCACCGCTTCTCCCGCAGAAATTGCTAACGACACATCCT
>CAVKDE010000010.1:0-15404 GCA_963654835.1 Duodenibacillus sp.
ATGAACTTTGTTAATTCTATTTGTGAACAGATAGTTACGTTGAAATTTATAAAGAATAATATATGACAATTGCTGTGTTGAAAAGAGGCTGCTGCTACGGTAGCCTTTTTTCATTTTACATATTCTTAACTTACTTTACACAGCCTTTACCTCGCTATAATATGCGCTTAACATTGTTGTTTTATACTAAGCACATCAACCGGATAAACCAGCGAAAAGGCAGTGAGCTTTTCGCAGATGTTAAATTATGATGGTGAGTTGTAAGGAGGAAAAGACAATGAAATTGAAAAAATTTGCCTGCCTTGCTTTGGCAGCGATGGTTGCTTTAGGTGCTTTGGGCTGCGGCAGTGATAACAAGGCTGCTGATAATGGCAGCGCAAAAATTACAGGCAGTGTAACAGGCAGCGGTTCTTCCGCACTTTTGCCGCTGGCTAAGGATGCAGCTGCAAAGTTCAAAGCAAAATATCCTGATGTTTCCATTACGCTTAACGGCGGTGGCAGCGGCACCGGCTTAAAGCAGGTGGCAGATGGCAGCGTAAACATTGGTAACTCTGATGTGCCGGCAGAAAGCAAGCTGAAACCGGAGCAGGCGAAAGGCCTTGTTGATCACAAAGTGTGCGTAGTGGCTATGGCACCTGTTATCAACAAAGATATTGCTGATACGGTAAAGAGCCTGAGCAAAGCACAACTGACAGACATTTTTACTGCTAAAGTTACCAACTGGAAAGAAGTTGGCGGCCCTGATGAAGCTATCGTGCTGATTACCCGTCCTGCTACAAGCGGTACACGTGCTCTGTTCCAAGAGTTTGCTTTAAACGGTGCTAAAGAAGCAAGCAATAAATCTCTGGAAACTGATGATTCCGGTACTCTGCTGCAAAGCGTTAAAGATAACAAGGGTGCAATTGGTTATGTAGCTCTTTCTTATCTCGTAAACAATAAAGACGTAGCAACTGTAGCTATTGATGGCGTAGAGCCTACACTGGAAAATACTTATGAAGGCAAATATCCTGTATGGGGTTATGAGCATATGTATACTAAAGGTGAGGCTACTGGCGCAGTAAAAGCTTTCCTGGATTTCATTACTTCTGCTGATTATGGCAAAGATATTGAAGCACAGGGTTATGGTGTTACTGCTAAGATGAAAGTAAGTAGATAAGAGGAATATTCAATGCAACAGGTTAACAAAAGTGCTTATCTCCAAGACAACCTGTGGCGTTATATCATCAGTGGCTGTGGTTTGGCGCTCATTGTCCTAAGCATAGCCATTGGTGCATTTTTATGCTATAAAGGATTAGGCACTTTTACTACATATCATCACAGTGTCGCGGAGTTTTTATTCTCGGCGGATTGGGTACCGAGCGATGATGCTGAAGGTGGCGGCAAGGTTGGCGCAGCGATTTTTATCTTTGGCTCGCTTGTTACCTGTGCGCTGGCTTTGGTCATCGCAACGCCCTTTAGCCTTGCAACAGCAATTTTTATGACAGAGATTTCTCCATCTTTAGGCAAGCGTTTTGTGCAGCCTGCGGTAGAAATTTTTGTTGGCATTCCTTCCGTAGTTTATGGCTGGATTGGTCTGACGCTGCTTGTACCGCTGATCAAAAATATTTTTCACCTGCGCTTTGGCTTTTCTGTCTTGGCAGCAGGCATTGTGCTGGCGGTGATGATTTTCCCAACGATTACGAGCCTTGCGGCGGATGCTCTGCGCAGCATTCCTAAAGGTTATCGCGCTGCTTCCTATAGTTTGGGTGCTACGCGTTGGCAGACAATTGCGCACGTTGTGGTGCCTGCGGCTGTGACAGGCCTTATGACGGCAGTTATTTTAGGCCTTGCGCGTGCCTTCGGCGAAGCGTTGGCGGTGGCGATGGTTATTGGCAAGATGCGTGCTTTTCCCACATCTATCCTTGCACCTACGAACAATTTGACAGCAGCGATTGCGGCAGATATGGGCGGTGCAATGGAGGGTAGCGAATACAATATTGCACTGTGGACAATGGCACTTTTATTGTTCTGCATTTCGCTGGTTTGCATTTTTACGATTCATTATCTTGGCAATAAAGGAGGTGCGAAGGCATGAACAATATAGCAAAAGCGAAAACGATGGATAAAATTATGACCGGCGTTTTTTATTGTGTAGCAGGATTTTTTCTGCTGCTTTTAGTTGCCTTTGCCCTGTATGTTATTTTCAATGGTTTTAAAGGCTTTAGCCTGGATTTGATTTCTTTTGAAGGCAGTGGTTTGGGTAATTTGCTTTTTAACACGCTGTATCTTGTATTCCTTTCGTTACTCGTAAGCGTGCCTTTGGGCGTTGCTGCTGGTATTTATATGGCAGAATATGCGCGGGCGAATAGTTTTACCAAATTTTTGCGGATGTGCATTGAAACGATGTCTTCGCTGCCTTCCATTGTTGTAGGTTTATTTGGCTATTTGGTTTTCATTGTGCTGACTGGTGCGCAGTGGAATCTTTTCAGCGGTGCTTTGGCAGTTTCCATTTTAAGTATTCCGCTAATTATGACGGTGACAGAGGATGCGTTTAAATCGCTGCCTGTTGGCTACAAACGTGGCAGCCTGGCGATGGGCGCAACGCTCTGGCAGACGATTTACAAGGTGCTTTTGCCAGCGTGCCTGCCGCGCATTATGACGGGTGTGATTTTGGCAGCAGGCCGCGGTTTTGGCGAGGCGGCGGCTTTGCTTTATACCGCTGGCATGAGTACGGATATCAGCTGGAGCAGTTGGAATCTTTTATCACCAACTTGTCCGCTCAATCCGTTTCGTCCGGGAGAAACGCTGGCTTTAAGCATTTGGGCATCGCGTACAGAAGCTTTGGCACCGAATGCGGCGCAGCTGGCAAATTTAGCTTCGGCAATTTTGATGCTTCTGGTGCTGTCGTTCAGCATGGGCGCACGCTGCCTGAGCAGCTATTTAGATAGAAAAACAGGAGGAAGCACAAAATGACAACTGCTGGTGCAAAATTTTTAGTGCAGGATTTGGATTTATATTATGGCACATTTCAGGCTTTGAAGAAGATAAATTTAGAGGTAAAGACGAATGAGATTACGGCACTTATCGGGCCTTCCGGCTGCGGTAAATCTACCTTTTTGAAAACGCTGAACCGCATGAATGATTTGGAAGATAATGTGCGTATTGAGGGCCAAATTGCTTTAGACGGCAAGAATATTTTTACGGAGATTGATCCTATCAGCCTGCGTCATCGTGTGGGTATGGTGTTCCAACAGCCTAATCCGTTTCCGAAAAGTATTTATGATAATGTGGCTTATGGACCGCGTATTCATGGCGAAACGAAAAAGAGCGTGCTGGATGAGATTGTGGAGCGCAGTTTGCGTCAGGCAGCGATTTGGGATGAATTGAAAGACAGGCTGAATAAGAGTGCTTTAGGCCTGAGCGGTGGCCAGCAGCAGCGTTTGTGCATAGCGCGCACGCTGGCTGTGCAGCCGGAGGTTATTTTGATGGATGAACCGACGAGTGCGCTCGACCCGATTTCAACGATGAAGATTGAAGATTTAGCACTAGAGCTGAAAAAGGATTATACGATTGTGATTGTTACGCATAATATGCAGCAGGCGGCGCGCATTTCTGATAAGACGGCGTTCTTCCTTTTGGGTGAGCTGGTGGAGTTTGCGCCGACGAAGCAGCTGTTTGCGAATCCGAGTAATCCGAAGACGGAAGAATATATTACTGGTAGATTTGGTTGAGGTGCGATATGACACGTAATAAATTTAACGAAGAATTGCAATTGCTTTTGAATAGTGTGCGCGTGATGGGCGTGGATTTGGAAGATACGCTGGATAAGGTGATTGGCAATCTGGAAATAAAAGATACTGCGCTGGCGCAGCAGATTATCGCTGGTGATGATAATTTTGATAACAGCGAGGTAAATATTGAAAAGCAGTGTTTGGAGCTGGTGCTGACGCAGACACCTGTGGCAACGGATTGGCGCGAGATTGCGAGCTGTTTGAAGCTTGTAGGTGACATGGAACGCATAGCTGATCATTGCAGTGATATCAGCCAATACACATTAAAGTTAGCGGAAAAAGAACCTGTGCCGCTGCCAGAAGATTTTCTGGCGATGATTAAGGTGATGCGCCAGATGGTGTATGACAGCATTACGGCGATTAGCGAAAATGACGTAGAGCTGGCGAATAAGGTTATCGCGACTGATGATGAGGTAGATGATTATTTTGCCGAGATGCGCCAGAAGCTGACGCTGGCGATGCAGCAGAAACCACAATTCGTACCGCAGTATGTGGATTATCTGATGATTGCCAAATATGTGGAGCGCATTGCCGATCATGCTACGAATATTGCCCAATGGGTGCTGTTTGTGGTGAAGAACGAATTGAAAAATTAAAGGTATTTTTAGTGAGCTGTTGCCTGCGGGTGACAGCTTTTTTCAATTTTAGTTTCCGGGAATACTCTTTTCTCGTGCGCATAAGGTGTGCTATAATATATTGTTAGAATATTAGCGGTAGAAGGAGTGTGACGATATGCTGCGCAGCTTTTTGCAATATTACAAACCGTACAAGCGCATTTTAGCGTTGACGCTTTTGGGTGCGGTTATTTCTTCGTTGGCAGAGCTGTTCTTCCCTATGTATTTGCGGTATATTATGAACGTCGTTCTACCGACAGGTGAGATTGCGCAGCTTTTTAAGGCAACGGGTGTGCTCCTCGTATTGTATCTGGCAAACTGCGTGCTAAATTATCAGGTGATGAAGCGCGGGCGCACAATTGGTGTGTTGATTGAGCAGGATATGCGGCGTGCGCTGTTTGCCCATATGCAGAAGATGAGCTTTCACTATTTTGATAACCAGCGCGTGGGGCAGCTGGTATCGCGTGTGGTGAGCGATGTGGGAGAAATCCGTGAGCTGATTTTTTTAGGCCCTAACTATTTATTAGTGTGCAGTGTGTTTATGCTGGGCACAATTGTTATCTTATTTGGTATTAATTGGCAGCTGGCGATTATCGTTAATATTTTGCTTTTAGCGAAGGCGTATGATTCTGTGACGACGAATCGCAAGCTGAAACAGGCTGGGCGTGCAGCCCGCAAGGAAGTGGGCAATATCACAGCGCAGGTGACAGAGAGCCTGAATGCAGTGCGTCTGGTGCAGTCCTTCAATAATGAAAACTTGGAGTGCAGCAGGCTGGACGCAGTGGCGGCGAAGCTTTTGGCGGCGCGCAAGAAATCCTTTGCTATTTTAAGCCATTCAAACACGAGTATGGTGTTCTTCTCTAACATTACGAACCTTGTGATCATCGTGGCTGGTGGTGTGCTGATTACTTATAAGAAGATGCAGTTTAGCGATTTGGTGACGTTTCTGCTTTACGTTTCTATCTTTGTGCGTCCTGTTTTGCGTTTGAATGCTTTGGCAGAGGTGTACCAAAAAGGTGTTACAAGCTACCAGCGTTTTGCGGAGCTGATGCAGCTGCAGCCGGAGATTAAAGATAGTGTTGATGCTTTACCTGCGGGCAAGCTCAAGGGCGCGATTACTTTTGAAAATATCAGCTTTGCTTATGATGGCAAAAAGCCTGTGCTGCAAAACTTTTCCTTAGAAATTAAAGCGGGTGAATCCGTAGCTTTTGTTGGTGGTACGGGCGTGGGCAAGAGCACGCTGTGCAGTCTTTTGCCGCGTTTTTATGAGCCGCAGGCAGGGCGCATTACGATTGATGGCATGGATATCAGGAGCATGACGCTTGCAAGCTTACGCCAGAATATTGGCATTGTGCAGCAGGATATTTTCCTGTTTGCGGATTCAGTACAGAATAATATTGCTTATGGCAGACCGGATGCCGCCGAAGCGGAGATTAAAGAAGCGGCTGCTTTGGCAGAGGCAGACCGCTTTATTGAGCAACTGCCGGAAAAATATGCAACGCAGCTGGGCGAGCGCGGTGTGAAGCTGAGCGGTGGGCAGAAGCAGAGAATTGCGATTGCGCGTGTGTTTTTAAAGAATCCGCCAATTTTGATTTTGGACGAGGCGACTTCGTCTTTAGATAATGAAACAGAAAAGAATATCCAGAGTGCGCTCAATGAGCTGGCGCAGAACCGCACGACGCTGGTTGTGGCGCATCGCCTGGCAACGATTCGTCATGTGGATCGCATTGTGGTGCTTTCGCCGCAGGGCATCGTTGAGCAGGGGACGCATGAGGAGCTTTTGGCGCGTAAGGGCGAATATTATAAGCTCTATATGGCGCAGTTTGAGAAGTAGGAGGAGAATATGCATATAGGAAGCAGGTTGGAAACAATTGGCAGCATGGTGCCTAAAGTCAGTGTACTGGCAGATATAGGAACGGATCACGCGTATCTGCCTGTGTGGCTTATAGAGCGTGGGCAGGTTACACGCGCGATTGCGGGCGATATTGCCGCAGGGCCTTGCCAGGCGGCGCGTGCTACCGTAGCGCAGCATGATAAGCAGCGTGAGGTAGAGGTGCGCATGGGCAGCGGTTTGGTAGTGTTAAAACCAGGAGAAGCGAGCTGCATTACCATTGCCGGTATGGGTGCTTCGACGATTATCAGCATTTTAGAGGCAGATATGGATGTGGCGCAGAGTGCGGAGCTTTTAGTGTTGCAGCCTATGGCTGGTGCGGCCAGCCTGCGCGCGTGGCTTACAAGCAACGGCTGGCAGCTGGTGGATGAAGAGCTGGTGGATGATGCGCCGCATTTTTATGAGATTATGAGTGCGCGGCGAGGGGTAAGCCCAAGCTATACAGCAGCGGAGCTGGCGATTGGCCCGGTGCTGCTTAATAAAAAACATCCGTTTTTAGCGCAGCAGTTTGCACGTCAGCTGGCAACCTGTAACCAATTACTGGAGCAGATGGCAAAAAGCGAGCGCGCACGCGCGAGCAGAAAATATAAAGAAATAGAAGCTTTAAAAACAGCATTGGAGGTGCTGCAAAATGGCTAACCAGGTAACAGTAAATGATATCATCAGTGTGCTGGAGGAGATGGCTCCGCCGCATCTGGCAGAGTCTTGGGACAATGTCGGCCTGATGCTGGGCAGACGCACTAAACCTGTGCGTAAGCTGCTTTTAGCCTTAGATGTGACGCAGGAAACTGTGCAGCAGGCTATAACGAAAAAGGCAGATATGCTGATTACCCATCATCCGGCAATTTTTCGTAAGCTGGGGCGTGTAACGAGCGATGACTGGCAGCAGGAGCTGTTATTGGAGCTGGCAGAACATGGCATTGCTGTGTATAGCGCGCATACAAATTTAGATTGTGTGACTAATGGTGTAAATGATGTACTTGCTAAACGCTTGCGTCTGCCGGAGGTGGATGTGCTGGATACGGAAAGCGGTTTAGGGCGTATTGGCAATGTGCAGCAGCCTTGCAGCCTGCATGATTTTGCTGTTTTGGTAAAGAAAGCTTTGAAGGCTGATTATCTGGCTGTTGGCGATGCACATAAGCAGGTGCGCAAGGTGGCACTTTGCGGCGGTGCAGGCGCGGATCTTATTGAACTGGCGCTCGCGCAGGGTGCGGATACGCTCGTTACTGGTGACGTGAAATATCACGAAGCTCAACGCGCTGTGTTCAGCGGTTTGAATATCATTGATGCAGGTCACCAGCCGACGGAGCTGCCTGTGCTTGATGATTTGGCAGACAGGCTTTCTTTGCGTTTCAGCGATAGAAATTGGAACGTTGCCATTCAGGTAGCAGCAGAAACGCTGCTTTTAAAACATATCTAAGCTGTTTTTAACGCAGCTTTGGCTTGAGAAATGAGAAGGTGAAAATTTTATGATTAAAGATTTTAAGGCTGGCGTGAAGGTTTGCCAGGCTGCGCTGGTGCGTGTGCAAAAGGTTGGCAATTCTTCTAACGGCGGCGTGTTTGCCCGCGGTATGCTGGAAGATAACAGCGGTCGTGTGGCGTTTATCTGCTTTGAAGCTGCACTGGTAGATAAAATGCGTGATTTGGAAGCACCAGCCGCATTTATGATTGCCGGTACTGTAGATATCAATAAATTTGCCAACGATATGTCTTTGCAGGTGATTGTGCAGCGTCTTGATGATTTGCTGCCGCAGGATGATATCAGCCACCTGCTGCCCCAAGGAAATTTTGATCATGAAGCTTATAAAACTAAGCTGAGCAATTATATTAAATCTGTGCGCACGCCAGGCTTGCGCATGCTTCTGGAAACAATTTTCAGCGGTGAAACTTATGAACGCTTTGTCAATAATCCTGCGGGGATGCGTATGCATCACGCTTATCTGGGAGGCCTTTTGCAGCATTCTGTGGATGTAGCAGGCATTGCTGTGGCACTTGCCGGGCAGATTGAAGGCGTGGATAAGGATTTGATTATTACAGGTGCTCTCTTGCATGATATTGGTAAAATCCGTGAGATTTCTGCCGGTATCGGCTTCCCTTATACCAATGAAGGCCGCCTGATGGGTCACATTGCCATAAGCGCACTCATGGTGCAGGAGGCAGCCGCTAAGCTGCACATTCCTGCTGCACGCCTTGAGCAGTTGCAGCATGTGCTTTTGGCGCATCACGGTGATAACGAAAAAGGTTCGCCTGTAGCCTGCGTAACACGTGAAGCCTTTATTGTGCATTATGCTGACGAAATCAATGCAGTGATGAACCAGTTTGAAACCTATGAAGGTAAAAACACCTGGGAATATAACCGTATGTTAGGGCGCAATATTCTCGTAGATAAATTATGAGAGGTGTAATCCGCGAAAAACTGCTGAACTGGCGAGGCATGACGCTTTTGGTGCAGTATAAGCTTGTGAAAAATATCACGCTGCGCCTTAAAGAAGATGCTTCTGTGCAGTTAACTGTGCCTTATGGCATATCTGAGCGCACATGGCAAAGCTTCCTTGCGGAAAAGGAAGCGTGGCTGCGCACTAAGCTGGCGCAGCGCGCCGAGCGTGAAACGCAGCCACATTACGTCATGGGTGATATTCCTTTTGATGGTAAGCATGCGTGGCTGTGGGGAGAAAAAATCTCCTGCCGTTTTATTGCTGCCAAGGGCGCAAAGCTTACAGCGACGCTCACGCCTGACGGTGTGAGCTTTACTGCCGCGCGTGAGCTGACAAGTGCGCAGCAGGCAGAGCTTGTCAAGCAGTGGTATGCTTATCAGGTGCAGGCAGCAGGCACTTTGCTTATCAATGAGTGGCAAAAGCGTATGGGCGTGCGCTGCACCGGGCTTAAAGTGCATATCATGAAAACGCGTTGGGGTTCGTGCAACGTGCGCACGGGCGGCATAAATTTGAATACGCTGCTCGCCTGTTGGCCGAAAGAGTGCCTGGAATACATAGTTATACACGAGCTGACGCATCTATTGGAAACGAACCACACGCCACGTTTTCATGCGCTGGTAGGCAAATTCTTGCCCGAGTGGCGGGAACGCAAAAAGCTTTTAGAGAAATTTAAGCCTCTTTAAAGCGTTTTACGACTGATTTTTGCCAGATTTATGATGAAAACAGTATATTTATGTAAATCTTTTGTGAAAGCAGGTCAAGCCTTTTAAGATTTGGACTATTGTGTGTTATAATTAGAGTAACATCTTGTATAAGGCAGGAGTGATGATCATGACAAAACAAAAGATTTTAATTGCTGATGATGAAGCGCAGATTCGCGAGATTTTGCGCATATACTTTGAAAAAGAAGGCTTCGAGGTTATTGAAGCTGAGGACGGTGCTGCTGCAATTTTAAAGGTGCAGTCCGAAAAACCTGATATTTTATTGCTGGATATTATGATGCCTGTGCTTGACGGTATTGAAGTGTGCAAGCAGGTGCGCAAAATGAGTGATTTACCTATTATTATGGTAACGGCGAAAGATGATGACGATGACCGCATTGCAGGTTTAGAGATTGGTGCTGATGATTACATCACCAAACCGTTTAACTCGCGTGAGGTTGTAGCACGTGTCAAAGCTGTGCTGCGCCGTGCAGGTACGCAGGAAAAGAAAGGCGATTCCCAGCGCATTACTTATCCTGGACTGATTATTGATATGGAGCAGTATCAAGTTACTGCTTTTGGCAATAAAATGACTTTTACTACAAAAGAGATGGAACTTTTATGGTGCCTGGCTTCCAATCCCGGTAAGGCATTTAGCCGTAACCAGCTTTTGGAAACCATCTGGGGTTATTCCTATTATGGTGATACCCGCACCGTTGATACGCATATCAAGCGCATCAGACAAAAGTTGAACATTCCGCCAGATTCTACATGGGATATTACTACAATCTGGGGTGTGGGCTACAAGTTTGAAGTTAAGGATAAATAATCCATGAAGCACTCCCTCAGTACACGCCTGATGTACAGCTTCATGACTATTGTAATTATCATCGTCGTAGGTGTTACGGCAGGTATATCTTATCTTATCGCTGATTACTTCTTCCAGATTAAGGAGCAGGAATTGGCAGAGAAAGGTCACGAAATGGGTGAAACGATAGAGGCTTTCATCCGTTTAGATGACAGGGATATGCTTTACCGCTATATTTTGGCTGTTGACAGACTTGTCGGCGCACGGATATGGCTGTTTGATGATAAATACGAGCTGCTGGCGGCTTCTCATTATGATGCGGATAAGGATGCCGATGGAACTGATTCTTTAAAGAGTTTTCTGGCAAACGGTGCTCCCTCGCAAAAGGATTTGCAGGATAGTGCAAAGAAACTGGATCAGGATATAAAAAACAGTAATCTATCCTATCGCGTAAGGCTTATTTTACGTGATATTTATACAGGTAATTCGTTTAAATCTCAGATTTATCATCCACAATATAAGGAGCAGGTAATTTTAGTTGGTGTTCCTTACAACATTGTGGGAAACCGGACAGGTGCTATTTTAATGATAGAGCCGCTTAGTGGATTTGAAAAATTCTTGCGTAATGTGTATATTTATATTATCATTGTAGGTATTATCGCTATCATTGTGAGCCTTCTGCTGGTAAAACGCTTTTCTAATGTTATCATCAAGCCGGTGCTGGATATGAAAGACAGCGCACAGGCGATGGCATCAGGCGATTATTCCGGCAGGGTTAAGGTGCATGGTGATGATGAAATTGCTGAACTTGGTAATGCGCTAAATTCCTTAGGCAAGGATTTAGGGGAATATATTGCTAAGATGGAGCGCACGGAAAAAATTCGTCGTGATTTTGTAGCGAATGTATCGCACGAACTGCGCACGCCGATTACAATTATCCGTGGCTACAATGAAGCTATTTATGAAGGTATGGTAACAGATCCTGCTGTTTTGCAGCGTTACCGTGGTTTAATAAATGAAGAAACAGTCCGCTTGGAACGCATGGTGCGCGAGCTGCTGGATATCAGCAGATTGGAATCAAGTGATCCGCTGACTGTGAATAATATGGATGAACTGCCTTTGGCAGGTATTGTCCGTAATGTCGCCGAAAAATTATCTGTGCGCTGCGTGAAAAATAATGTCAAATTTAATATTCACGCTGATGATACGATAAAAATTTGGGGCGATGGAGACCAAATGGTACAGTTAATTATGATTTTGTGCGATAATGCCTTGAAATATTCGCCAGAAAATGGTACTGTATCAATAGGTGCGAATAAACTGGAAGATGGCAGCGTACTTTTAACCGTTGCGGATCAGGGCAAGGGCATTCCGGAAGAAGATATTCCTTTCATTTGGGAACGCTTCTATAAGGTAGAAAAATCTCATTGCCGCAGTGTTCCGGGAACTGGTTTAGGGCTTGCTATCGCGAAGGAAATTATCCGCGTCCACGGCGCTAGTGCCGAAGTAATAAGCAAATGTGGTTTAGGCACTACATTTGAAATAAAATTTCCAAAGGATAAGGTAGTATGATTTTAAAGTATGTTTGTCCCGATTACAGAGTAAAAAGTATTTTTGACATTTCTCCGAAATGGTTGAAACGCAATGGTTATACCCGTATTGTCGTTGATATTGACAATACCCTGCTGCCGCGCGATAAGAACCTGGTTGGCCCGCGTGCTATGACCTGGATTCGTCAGCTGCATCAGCTAGGTATTAATATCGCCCTGATTTCCAACAATGGCGGCGACCGCATTAAAGGCATTACCCGTCAGACGGGCTTAGGCAGCATCATGCGTGCTGCAAAACCTTTGCCTATGGCTTACAAGCAGATTGCTAAAGCTATGGGCGGTGGCAAAATCCTTTTTGTTGGCGATCAGCTGCTGACTGACGTATTGGGTGCTAAAATTGCCGGACAACCTGTAATCTGGGTTGAATCTTTAGGTGGCAAGGAGCATTTCATTACTCGTTGCACCCGTAAGCTGGAAAAATTCTTTATCGGTCGTCTGCATAGCAACAATATGATGCCGAAGGAGCGCGTATTATGAAAATAGCTTTGCTGCAATTGGAAGTTCTGGAAAAGAATAAGGCAGCAAATGTACTTCATGGCTTGCAGCTGGTGCGAGATGCGGCAAAAACACATGAGCTTGTAGTTCTTCCTGAAGTGTGGACGACTGGTTACAGCCTCGGTCACCTGGCGGAGGAGGCGGAAGAAATTACTTCTCCCGTACTTGCGGAGCTGGCGCAGATTGCGCGTGCTGAGCAGTGCGCTATTTTAGCAGGTTCTGTGCCCATGCGCCATGATGGCAAAATTTATAATACTTCTGTAGCTATTGATAAAGCAGGCCGCTTTGTCAATTACTACGACAAGGTGCATTTATTTGGCTTGTTTAACGAAGCTGATTTCTTTGCACCGGGAAACAATTTCAAGGCTTTTGAGCTGGACGGCGTTTGCTGCGGCTCTACTATTTGCTATGATTTACGCTTCCCTGAGCTGTTTCGTCATCTTGCGCTGCAAGGTGCAAAAATTATTTTCTGCCCTGCCGAGTGGCCTACTGCACGCGGTGATATTTGGCGTCTTTTGGCGCAGGCGCGTGCTGCGGAAAACCATACCTTCGTGGTTGCGGTAAACTGTGCCGGAAGTTTCAAAGGTGCGCCGTTTTACGGACATTCGATGGTAGTTGCGCCGAGCGGAAAAATTCTTGCAGAAGCAGGCAGTGAGGAAGAAGTTCTTTCCTGCGAGCTGGATTTAGCAGCTATTGACAGGGTGCGCAACAGGTTAAATGCTTTGGCTGATGTACGCAAGGAGCTGATTCAATAGTGAATTATAAAAAATTGCTGACCGGCGTAGCCGCCGGTCTGCTTTTGTATGTCCAAATGGGTGCTGGCTGCGTTTTAGCAGCAGTGCCGCAGGATGCGCCAAAGGATGTGAAGCATATCCTTGGTTTGTATTATGGCAACGGTGAGAATATTCTGATCCGCGAAAATAATGGCAGGCTGGAGCTGCTTTACCGCTTTGCGCAGGCTGATAGCTCGTTTGCCGGAGCTAATATTTATCCGCTCAGCAAGCAGCATTTTGATTCTTACACGATGAATGAAGCTGGTCCCATGAGCAGCACGGAAGCCAACGTCCGCTTTGAACGTGACCCTGATGGTTACGGTATTTCCTGTCGCGTGGGCGGGCACACTTATAGCCGTTACTTTATGGGCGAAGGCGTTGGCGAAAGGGCGAAACCATTTCGCCTGCCTGAACGCAGTGCGGAAGACTGGGCCAAGCTGCGCAGCGAGGCAGCGCAGGCCGCAGAGCCTGCTGCTTTAGCAGCTGGTGAGCAGATGCAGCTTGTGGATGCCGGTAAATTAGCAGGCTTGAAGGTGGATTCTATCTACGCTACGAGCGATAATCTTTTTGGCGTACCACTTTACAATACGCCTAAGTTATTTATCGCCGAAGGTATGCTGCCTGCGCTGGTTAAAGTGCAAGAGGAGCTGGCAGCTAAAGGTTACGGCCTTGTGCTATGGGATGCTTATAGGCCTTGGCATGTGAGCAAGCTGGCCAATCTGGCTTTGCCGGAAGGCAAAAAAGAGATGCTGGAAGATCCTGAAACCAAAGGCAGTGCGCATAATACCGGTATGGCTGTAGATGTAAGTATTTATGATTTAGCAACAGGCGAAACGCTGGAATTAACCAGCGGTTTTGATGAACCTTCGCCGAGGCAGTACGCCAGCTACGCCGGTGGCACGTCGCGTCAGCGTTATCTGCGTGATTTGCTGCGCGAAACTATGGAAGCGAATGGGTTCAAGGGTATTGAGATGGAATGGTGGCATTTTGAGTATGGTGATCTTTCTCAATATGCACATTTAAATATTAATATATGAGGTGAAAAATTATGAACGTCTACGATAATGCTAATGAATTAGCCAAAGCAATGCGCGAAAGCCATGAATTCAAAAAATTAAAGGAAGCAACTGCTGCTTTAGGTAAGGATGAAAACGCTAAAAAAATGGTAGATGAATTCCTGCAATTAAATCAGGAAGCAGAAATTGCTAAATACCAAGGCAAGGAACCTGCAAAAGAAACTACAGAAAAAATCCAGAAGCTGTACAGTGTGCTTTCTTTGAACAATGACGCTATGCAATATCTGAATTCCTTCATGCGTTTTCAGATGATGCTTTCTGACGTTACCAATTCTATTCAGGACGTTGTTAAGGAAGCAATGGGAGAAAAATAATGACGCAGCTGGAGGAGATTTTTGCCGGTTGTACGCAAAAGCCTTTGCTGATAGCGGAACCGATGAAAAAGCATACATCTTTCCGCATTGGCGGTCCTGCTGATTGTCTGGCTCTGCCGCAAAATGAAGAGGAACTGAAAGCTTTGCTGCGCAAGGCAGCTGAGCAAAGTGTGCCTGTTACTTTGATTGGTAACGGTTCGAACCTTTTAGTGCGTGACAAGGGCATTCGCGGCTTAGTTATTAAGCTGGGCAATATGCTTAATGATATTACTGTTTGTGGCAACAGCATTACTTTTGGCAGCGGTGTATCGCTGGCCATGGCCGCGCGTAAGGCAGCAGAGCTTGCTTTAAGCGGTATGGAGTTTGCTGTGGGCATTCCCGGCAGCATTGGCGGCGCAGTTTATATGAACGCTGGTGCTTACGACGGCGATATGTCGAAGGTAGTAACGCGCGTGCGCGTAATTGATATGGCAGGCGAAGTGAGCGAGCTGAAAGCGAGCGAGCTGGCTTTTAGCTACCGCCATACTGCATTGCAGGGGCGCGGCCTGATTGTTACAGCTGTCACTGTGGAGCTTGCTTGTGGCGATAAAGAAGCCATTAACGCCAAGATGGCTGATTTCAGCAACCGCCGCCTGACCAAGCAGCCGCTGGATCTTCCTAGCGCAGGCAGTATGTTCAAGCGTCCGCCAGGATATTTTGCCGGTACGCTTATTGACCAGACAGGCCTTAAAGGTTACACCGTTGGCGGAGCGCAGGTATCAGAAAAACACGCCGGCTTTGTCGTAAATATCGGCGGAGCTACAGCTCATGATGTGTTGCAGCTTATCCGCGATGTGCAGGATAAAGTTTTTGCTGCGCATGGCGTGCATCTGGAGCCGGAGGTTTTGGTTCTGGGTGAAGAATAAATATATCGGAGG
>CAVKDE010000011.1:0-15341 GCA_963654835.1 Duodenibacillus sp.
AACCATTAACACGTTTAATATAGTCAAAGCCATGTTCGCCGCAATGCGGGAAAACTTTAGCTGCCTCTTTACGTTGTTGGCACAGATGCTCAAGTAAGCTGGTTCTTTCTTCAAATTCAGTAGTCGGTAATGCGATTGTACTCATGATTGTTTACTCCTTTGCATTTTAATAGTCAATACTCATTCCTCTTGTATAAGTCCCTTGCCTTATACGCGTTTAGTATAACAGATATTACTTAACAATAAAAATACCTAATTGGAATGTAAAATATGATAAAAAGCTATTGCTTGTGCAACATTTCCGGGCAAAGAAGCAGGTTTAAAGCTTGAAATTTTTCTTTTTCTGTGATAGACTTACTCTATTATTTAGTATTGAATCCTATTTTTAGATAGCTAGCATAACAAGTCTACACAAGGAGGCCTACATGGAATTAGATAATTATAGAAATTTTTTGGCTATCATTGAAGCAGGCAGCTTTACCGGTGCCGCCGATTACGTGCATATCGCCCAGCCTGCGCTAAGCAAACAATTACGTTCTTTAGAAAATTATTTTGGCACTAAGCTCATCATCACCACGCGTGGCAGCAGGCAGATACTGCTCACAGAAGCAGGCAGAGTGCTTTACCAAAAAGCAAAATATATGTGCGCCTTAGAAGATTTAGCCAAAAGTGAAATTGAAAACATCATGGGCGGCGTTGTCGGCACATTGCGCTTCAGTATTGCTAATTCACGCAGTGCTCTTTTTATCAAATCCTCGCTCAAAGATTTTTGTGCACTTTATCCTAACATTAAATGCGAACTTTTTGAAGCAAGTATCAATGAGCAGACGCAGCAGCTTTTAAACGGTATTACCGAGCTGGGCATTTTAAGTGTTCCCATTGAGCACCAGGATAATTTTGAAGTGCTCTTCCGCCGCGATGAAGAACTTACCGCTGTTTTTCATAAAGATTCCGTTTTCCTTGAACCGGGCAAAACAAGCGTCACGCTCAAAGAATTAGAAGATGTACCGCTGAGCCTCTCCGGTGGCTGCTCTGAATTTGTGCTGAAATCATTTGCGCAAAAATCACTCATCCCGCGCATTACCTGCACCAGCACCACGCGCAGTACAACGCTGGAATGGACGCGTGCCAAAGCAGCAGTTTCCATAGTTCCTGTAGAAAACGGGGAAGATTTAGGTGATGAGTTCGTCGTGCTCCCGATAGCAGATATTACAGCCGACGTTTATAAAACTGTGGTCAAAGTTAAAGATCGCCCGCTTTCTGTCGCAGCGCAGCATTTTCTCAAGTTCTATTCCAAGACACGTAACTCGCAGCAGGTTTGCGATTTAGATGCAGTGCTTAAAGCTTCCTCGCTGTAAGCTAAACAGCAAACAAGATCCCTTAATCCCAAAAGAGAAGAACTCCTCTACCGCTATAAACGGCGAGGAGTTCTTCTCTTTTCTCTTGCTGATAAGTGCAGATATAAAAGTCATCACTTGGGGACATTGGATGTTTTACAATTGCTAAATTTACTAGTCCATTTTATTTATCTTTAAGCAACCGAAAGTTGGGGACATTGGACGCTTGAGCGACTATTAAATTTTACTGCAAGAGAATATTTATGAGTGACTATTAAAAAGAAATGAGGAATTAACGTAATTTTTCCAGATAATATCTGCCTTTTTCATGTTCTGTCAAAAACTTGAAGAAGTAAACACCACAAAGGAACAAGAAAATATTAGGCAGGACGGGAACATATTCTAAATATGTAAAACCTGCATCGGGAAAGCCTAACCAGACGGTCAGCGGGCTATATAAAAAATCAGGAAGATGGCCTATTACTTTACCCTGCCAGATAATCACGCCCTCTGTCAGATGTCTGGTCAGATCATAAGCAATAGCGCATAAAAGCCAGCCGCAGGAACCGGGAGCTTTCCTAAGCCACCAGTAAAGAGGCTGTACAACCAGATAAGCCACGCCGAGGAAGGTAAATGCTCCATAATAAATTGCGTGAGCAGGTGTAAGCAAATGTGTTGTTAAAGCAAGCGTTCCACCTGCAAGCACCAAAAGCAATCCATGCAATAAATGCTTGCTGCTCTGCGTAAAGGTCATGCCGCAGCTTAAAATTACAGCCCAGATGCTAAACTTCTGCCAGATAACAAAACCTTCTGTTGCCTGCCAGCCAGAAAGGATTCCCTGCGCAGCATGGTAATTATAAATTGCATAAAAGCCTAACAGATTTACAAAAGCCAGCAGCTTAATAAACTGCAAAACCCTGTAATTTTCCTGTTGTTCTAGCTGTCCATCTGCATAAATTTTTCTTAATAACTTTTCCATAACTGTTACCTCGCTTTCGTTATTATGAGGTAAAGCGCTGCGCACACCCGGGAATATTTTTCATTCCCTATGGTTATAATATATACTATTTCTAGTCAAATTTCAATACTTTATAATATAACATTTAGGAATAGCGCAGCTCATCCACTTCCTATTATGCTTAATTTGCATAACTTTTATGACGAGTGAGCATATGCAGCTTCTTCAAGTAAAAGTTATTCCATAAGGTTATAATACAAATGCCTTATTTCTATTTGACTCTCACAATTAAAGTAGTACAATATAGCTCTATCAGAAAGAAGATGTTCTATATTATGAGTTGTTCACTATTATTGCGTGGTTTTGTAGTACTTGGCGTAATGCTGATGCACACTACCTGGTATTTTAGCAGCACACATACACAGTCCTGGATTACAATTTCTGAAATGCTGCTGGATATTATCTCCCTTTTTGCTGTTCCCCTTGTAATGTTCGTTTCCGGTTACGTTTTTATGAATCATAACCGTCACGCAGAATATTACAAATGGCCATTTTTTCGCAAAATGTTTCTTTCCGTCATCTCGCCCTACCTTTTATTTTCTCTGATTTATCTGGCAGGTTTTTATATTTTTAACGCTTCCACCTACACCCCTACGAAAATCATTTATTTAATTTTTACAGGCAGCAGTGCCGTGCATATGGCGTTCTTCCGCGCGTTATTCGGTTTTTATGCCATTTATCCGCTGCTTTTGCACTATTTTAACCATTGCCGCAGGCAGCACAGGCTGCATCGCTTTGTGATCCAAGTCATTTTATTACAGCTCTTATGGAAAATCTGCAACAACCTTGGCACTACTAATACTTACGCCCTGCTCATTTTAGATATTACAACCTTTTTACGCTACATTACCTATTTTTCTTTTGGTATGCTCGCTTTTATCTATCATAAGAAACTGCTTTTATGGATTGATACGCACCATACCTTGCTTAATATCGGTTTGCTTTTAAATCTTCCATTAGTTACTATCTGCTGGTTTTTTAAATATTACTACCACAGCCTGCCTATTTTGGAGTTTGTCTGCTTTCCTCTCAATTTATTTTTATACACCATTATCATCACCATGCTTTTTGATTATGTGCATACTTTAGAATCGCAGGACAGCTTCAGCAAACGCTTTATGCTGTACTTAGGCAACTATTCCTTTGGTATTTTTCTAATCCACATTATCTATATGTATGTTGGTGATAAGCTGCTCACCATGGTGCATTTATCACCGCAGCAAATATTATTTTATCCGCTGCTGTTTGTCATTATGCTCAGCTTCAGCCTGCTAACTATGGAGCTCTTGGCACGCGTATCCTGGGGACATTATTTCATAGGCAGGGTTAAACCGTTAACTTTACCCAAAATAAAATAAGAAAAAAAGAACGCTCACAGCATCGCCTGCAAGCGTTCTTAATTTTTTTCGTTATTCATTTTACCACCTATTAGTGAATGAAATAGAAATTCATTTCATATAATGCTTTAACAAAGTTTTCCAACATGATTGTTTCCTCCTTTATCTTAGTGAACCATATACCATTTGAAGCTGCACAGAGTCTCTACAAATTTTTCAAAAGTCATTGTTATTACTTCCTTTCGCTTAAGATTTGTTATCTATCCTTAACATGCTCTTAGTATACCACCGTGTGACGTTTTTGTCCAGTAGGGTCTTTATATGTCCCACTAATTGTAAAAAGTACCACAATCCCTTATTCCATGCGGTTTTACACAAATTTAACAAAGCAAAAATAAAAAGACAGGAAGAAAAAATTTTTAAAATTTCTCTTCCTGTCTATATTTTTACGCTTGTTTTTCCTTAAACCACCAGGCGAGCAGTGGGGGAATGCAGATATTAATCGCCAGCACACGCACCAGCTGATAAGTTAAAATAACCGATACGTTTTCGCCCATGCTCATGCCTGCCAAAGACATTTCCGCAATGCCACCGGGAGCCATCGCTAAAAAGGCAGTTACCAGCGAAAAACCGTAACGCGCAGAAAGCACATTCGCCATCGCCACGCTGACAACAATTAAAAGTGCTGTGCCAATTAAAATAAAAGGCACCATTTTTTTCGTTTTCATGATGCGCTCCGCATCCAGCTGCATACCCATAAAGAGGCCAATGCTTACCTGCGCCGGAGCCATAAGCCAAAAAGGCACAGGCTGCACGCCGTCAGCATAAACGGCGAAGGCAGCTGTAGCGAGGATTGGTCCAAGCAGCCGTGGCGTAGGCAGATGCACCTTTTTCGCTACAAAGCAGCCTAAGATAGAAAGCGGCACAACCACCAGCCAATGTACGCCGCCATGGTTAGGCAGTGCAACGCTGCTGCCTGTAACCTGCGCATCTAAGAGCCAGATAACAAGAAAAGGCACAGCTATCACTACGCCTAAAAGGCGGATAATCTGCATCACCATAACAACGTTAGGATTAACCTCTTTATCCTCTTCGCAAAGCAGCATCGTCAGCGTCATGCCGCCAGGCAGCATACCCATAATGCAGCTTTTTAAATTTTCACGTGCAATTTTAGCTGTAACAAAGGCCAGCGCAAAGCTGGCAGCCAAAATCACCACGGTAGATTCGCCTACGCCCACCATCTCTGCCAGAAAGTTACGCCAGGTATCCGCAGTAAAGGTAGAACCTATACCATAGCCTGCAACCATCAGCGCGTATTCACGCCACTGTTTGGGCCAGCTCACCTGCGCCCTCCGCGCAAAAGTTTTGCACGCCAGAGCCGTAATCAGTCCGCCCAAAAGAAAGGGAATCGGTATGTGCAGACGCATCAGCATCTGCCCCAGGCAAAGTGCCATAATAAACAGCAAGAAACGGTTCAACATCAGCCCTTACTCCTGCTCTACACCGTTATCAGCAAGCGCACCCATAATGCGGTTAATCAGCTCGCTGCGCATAGTGTGCTGCGTAGAAGAATAGGTGATGATATCAGCATCCGTCAGCCCCATTTCACGTCTGAACAGTGCTTTTTGCGCCATCGCTGCGTTCTTAGAAAGTTTATCCGCCTTCGTCAGTACTACCTGCACTTTCAGCCCACAGCTTTTTAACCAGCGGAAGCATTCCAGATCGCTTTCCATCGGTTTGTGGCGGATATCAATCAGCTGGCAGACAACGCCCAGGTTCTCGCTATCAGAAAGATATTTGCTGATAAAACCTGACCATTGGTCTTTATTATTGTGATTAGTTTTAGCAAAGCCATAGCCAGGCAAATCCACCAGATAAAAACGCGCACGCTCATCTAAGCCTTCGCTAACACGTTTAGCTTCCAGCTCATAGAAGTTAATCGTCTGCGTTTTGCCCGGAGTGGAGCTGACGCGCGCCAGACCGTTACGACGGCACAGCGAATTAATCAAAGAAGATTTACCTACGTTGCTACGACCAATAAAAGCAGCCTCAATCAAAGCAGGCTCAGGATATTGGTCAGCACGCACTGCCGAAGCAACGTATTTTGAACGAATAATATCCCAAATTCCTTTACTCATCTCAAGCCTCCAATGCTAATTTCAATACATCATCAAGATGTTCCACAGGAATAAATTCCATTTCCTTACGTACATTTTCCGGTAATTCGTCTAAATCCTGCATATTGCGTTTAGGCAGCAGCACTGTTTTTACGCCGTAGCGATAAGCAGCCAGCGTTTTTTCCTTAATGCCGCCTACAGGCCAAACCTTGCCGGACAGGGAAATTTCACCTGTCATTGCCAGTTTACCCTTAACTTTTTTACCCGTGAGAGCGGAAACCATCGCCGTTACCATCGTTACGCCGGCGGAAGGACCATCTTTAGGCACTGCTCCTTCCGGCAGGTGGATGTGCAAATCCCACTTCTCGCCAAAGTTATCTGGCAAGCCTAAAACTTTCGCGCGACTGCGGATGTAAGTGTAACCTGCCTGGGCAGATTCCTTCATTACATCGCCTAACTGGCCTGTGAGCGTTAAACCGCCCTTGCCTTTAAACGCCAGCACTTCTACTTTCAGCAGCTCGCCGCCAACGCTCGTCCAGGCCAAACCGTTAGCAATGCCCACAGCAGGTTCCAGGCTCAAATCTTCATCAAGGAAGATAACAGGTCCCAGATATTTTTCCAGGTTCTTCTCTGTTACCTGCGCGCCCTTGCCTTTGCCTTCCACAATACGCATAGCAATCTTGCGGCAGATAGCAGCCAGCTTACGCTCTAGGTTACGCACGCCTGCTTCCCTGGTGTAATCATGGATCACGCGACGAATAGCCTTCTCGCTTACTGTTACCTTGTATTTATCCAGGCCGTTGAGCTTGAGTTCCTTTGGCAGCAGATGCAGTTGGGCAATTTTCACCTTTTCTTCATCCGTATAGCTGCTGAGCTGGATAATCTCCATACGGTCAAACAGCGCAGGCGGAATAGTATCAATGGTGTTCGCCGTTACAATCCAGAACACGTGTGATAAATCAAAGGGGAACTCAATAAAATGATCGCTGAAAGTGCTGTTCTGCTCCGGGTCGAGCACTTCTAAAAGTGCGGAAGCAGGGTCGCCTCTAAAATCAGCTGCCATTTTATCAATTTCATCTAGCAGGAAAACAGGGTTCATGCAGCCACAAGTTTGCATACCGTGGATGATGCGTCCGGGCATAGAGCCGATATAAGTGCGGCGATGGCCGCGGATTTCCGCTTCATCGCGCACGCCGCCAAGGGAAACACGCGTAAATTTGCGTTTAATGGCCTTGGCAATGCTGCTCGCTAGGCTCGTTTTGCCCACGCCCGGAGGCCCGACAAGGCACAAAATCGGTCCACGCGTACTCTTAGACAGTGCACGCACTGCCAAATATTCCAAAATACGCTCTTTAACCTTTTTCAGGCCATAGTGATCAGTATCCAAAACCTCCTGCGCCTTTTTCAGATCAAAATTATCCTTCGTAAACTTGCCCCAGGGCAAAGCCAAAAGTGCATCAATATAGCTACGGATAACTGCGCCTTCCGGTGTCATCGGCGGCATTTTCGCCAGGCGGCTGAACTCCTTATTGAGCTTTTTCACCACATCAGCAGGCAGCTTGAGTTTTGCCATCTGCTCTTTGTAATCAGCAATTTCGCTCTGTACATCTTCGCCTTCGCCAATTTCTTTGCTCAAGGCTTTAATCTGCTCGCGCACATAAAATTCCTTCTGGTTCTGCTCTACACTTTCATGTACCTGCTGGGAAACACGTTTGGCTACCTCAGAAATTTCCTGTTCACGCGTAAGAATTTCGTACAACAGCTGCAGACGTTTGCCAAGCTCTGCTGTTTCCAAAACTTTTTCTTTTTCCGCAAGGGAAATAGGCAGATAACCGGTAATGACATCGGCAACCTTGCTGATATCAGCCTGACCTCTGAAGGACTGCACAGTATCAGCGTTCACCTTCTTCGTTACTGCTGCCCACTGCTCGAAAGCATCTAAAAGCAGTCTGCGCAAAGCTTCTATTTCCGTTCCCTGTGCTTCGCCCTCGGAAAGCACGCGGCACTGGCCGACAAAGAAATCCTCGCCGCCCTGATGTACCTCGGTGATATCTGTCAGCTCAATACGCTCCAAACCTTCTACCAAAAGACGCATAGCACCGCTAGGCAGCTGCAGCTGCTGCTTGATTTCCGCCAGCACACCAAAACCGTATAAATTAGCAATGCCAACCTCTTCCTGATCCAGCTGCTTTTGACCGACAAGCAGAATTTTCTTATCTTCATTCATCACGATATTGACAGCAGCAATAGATTTACTGCGACCAACATCAATATTAGCAATCATACCCGGTAAAATTAACACGCCACGCAAAGGCAGCACCGGTTTAGTAATTATTTCATTCTCCACAGAATCCCTCCTTTATCAAGAAATTTTCCCATCTTCATAATATAGCAAACAAGGGAGAAGGTACATCCTTCCCCCTTGCTTTCTTTCAGTTATTCCGTAATCATTTGCGGTTCACAATGCTCACGTACAGTAGCTTCTGTCACAATGCACTTTTTCACATCATCACGGGAAGGAACATCATACATAACATTACGCATAATAGATTCAATAATAGCACGCAGACCACGGGCTCCGGCATTACGCTTTAACGCTTCTTCTGCAATAGCATCCAAAGCAGCAGGCTCGAACTCCAGCTCTACGCCATCCATCGCCAGGAAACGTTGATATTGCTTAATCAGGGCATTTTTCGGCTCGGTGAGAATTTTTACCAGAGCAGCCTTATCCAAGGAGTTCAAAGTAACAACCACTGGCAGACGACCGGCAAATTCAGGAATAATACCAAACTTCATAATGTCTTCAGGCAACACCTTGCCGAAAACTTCATCATTATTGATTTCTTCCTTCTTGCGTACATCTGCACCAAAGCCAAGATTCTTTTTGCCAATGCGGCCATTAATAATATGCTCCAGACCGGCAAAAGCACCACCACAGATAAACAGGATATTTGTCGTATCAATGTTGATAAATTCCTGATGCGGATGCTTTCGACCACCTTTAGGCGGTACGCTTGCTACCGTACCTTCGAGAATTTTTAAAAGTGCCTGCTGCACGCCTTCACCCGAAACATCGCGTGTAATAGATACGTTTTCCGTCTTGCGGGCAATTTTATCAATTTCATCGATATAGACAATACCACGCTGAGCAGCTTCAATATCATAATCAGCATTGCCGATGAGCTTGAGCAGAATATTTTCTACATCCTCACCCACATAACCTGCTTCGGTTAAAGTGGTAGCATCAGCAATAGCGAAGGGAACCTTCAAAATCTTGGCCAGAGTTTGCGCCAGCAGTGTTTTACCGCTGCCTGTAGGTCCCATCATGAGGATGTTGGATTTTTGCAGCTCAACATCACGTTTTTCCTGAGGGTTCTGAATTTCGTAATTTATTCTTTTATAATGATTGTAAACTGCTACTGATAAGGTTTTCTTAGCCTCTTCCTGACCAATAACATATTCATCTAAAATAGCCTTAATCTCTTTCGGTTTTGGTAATTCACCAGCATCAGGCATACTGCTGGCAGCAGCCTCCTGCTTATCCTCGTCAAGCATATCTTTGCAGAATTCGATACACTCATCGCAGATATAAACACCGCGACCGGCAATCAGACGACCAACCTGGCCTTCGCGTTTACCGCAGAAGGAACAATGCAAATCGTTATCTTGCCCTTCGTAAAAATTCATATTCTAATCTCCTTTTAGTGTAGCTTATTCTGCAGATTTGCTGCGGGATACAACCTCGTCAATCAGGCCATATTCCTTTGCTTCCTTACTCGTAAGGTAATGATCACGCTCAGTATCAGCAGCAATCTTTTCCACACTCTGGCCGGTGTGCTTAGAAAGCACCTGGTTCATTTCCTCGCGGATACGCAGAATTTCACGAGCATGGATTTCGATTTCCGTAGCCTGTCCCTGAGTGCCGCCCAAAGGCTGGTGAATCATTACGCGCGAATACGGCAGAGCAAAACGCTTGCCATGTGCGCCTGCTGCAAGCAGCACGGAAGCCATGCTGGCTGCCATGCCCATGCAGATAGTGGAAACATCAGGCTTAATGTATTGCATCGTATCATAAATAGCCATACCGGCGCTTACGCTGCCACCAGGACTATTGATATACAGATGGATATCCTTATCCGGATCTTCAGATTCCAGGAACAATAACTGAGCGATGACAACATTGGCCATGTTGTCATCAATTGGTCCAGTAACGAAAACGATTCTGTCTTTTAAAAGACGAGAATAAATATCATAGGAACGCTCTCCACGACTGGATTGTTCAACAACGATAGGCACATAATTCATTTTGTCATACCCCTTTACTGTAAACTATAGGCAAGATTATTTTGCGCTGTCAATTACAACGTGAGCAGCTTTGCGGCGCAGGATGTTTGCCAGGAGCAGACCCATAGTGCCGTTTTCTTTAATAATCTTTTTAACTTCTTCAGGAGCAGCACCATGTTGAGCGGAGATAGCAGCGATTTCTGCATCAACGTCAGCCATGTCAACCTGAATGTTTTCAGCCTTGGCGATAGCGTCCAAAACCAGATCGGTCTTAACGTTTTCTTCAGCAACAGGGCGTTGGTTTTCACGGATTTTAGCCATATCCAGACCGGTGTATTGCATATACATATCCAGAGTCATTTTACGGCTTTCTAGGCTCATTTTCATTTCTTCAACCATTTGGCTGATTTTGTCTTCGATCATGATTTCAGGAACGGAGAATTTAGCGTTAGCAACAGCCAGGTCAATCAGTTCATGCTCATATTCAGCTTTAGCGTTTGCTTCAGCAGCTTTTTGCATACGTTCTTTGTAGTTAGCGCGCAGCTCTTCTACAGTTTTGAATTCGCTGTTAGCAGCAACATATTCGTCGGTCAGTTCAGGCAGCTCTTTGCGTTTAACATCCTGGATGTTAACTTTGAAGATAGCTTCTTTGCCAGCCAGTTCTTTAACGAAGTATTCTTCTGGGAAAGTTACTTCTACATCAGTAGCATCGCCTTTGGACAGGCCAACCAGTTGATCTTCAAAACCGGGGATGAAGGAGTTGGACCCAACTTCCAGAGGATAGCCTTTGCCTTCGCCGCCGCTGAACGGTTCGCCGTCAACAGTACCAGCAAAGTCAATGATAGCGAAATCGCCTTTTTCAATTACAGCGCCATCTTCAGCAACTACCATTTTAGCGTTGCGGTTTTGCAGTTCTTTCATTTGAGCTTCAACTTGCTCATCAGTTACAACTGCTTCTTTCTTTTCTACATGCAGGCCTTTATATTCACCCAGTTCCGGTTCCGGTTTCAGGGTTACTTTAATGTTCAGTTCCATGTCTTTGCCTTCTTCGAAGGTGGAGCTTTCAACTTTAGGATCGGAAACAGGAATCAGGTGTTCTTGTTCCAGAGCCTGGCTATATGCTTTATTTGCAACTTCTTCAAAAGCTTCTTGTTTAACAGCTTCTTTACCATAGTGCATTTCGATGATAGCACGGGGAGCTTTACCTTTACGGAAGCCAGGGATATTTACCTGGTTAGCAATTTTTTGCACAGCTTTTTTAAAGCCTGCGTTTACATCAGCAGCAGGTGCAGTGATTTTTAAAGTAGCTTCATTTTCTACTCTTTCAACAGTAACATTCATTTAAAAAAATCCTCCCTTAAATTTATATGGGTAAAATAATATAATCGGCTTAGGTTATCAGCCTTCCTGTAGCAGGTTTATGCCAAACACAAATCGCTCATAATATCATATCACAATGAAGGCTTCTTGACAATACTAAAAAACCCGGTAGAGCGCATCTACCGGGCAAATTTTTAAATGGAGCGGAAAACGAGATTCGAACTCGCGACCCCCTCCTTGGCAAGGAGGTGCTCTACCACTGAGCTATTTCCGCATCAGCAACGAGTATAAGTATAAAGCATGTTAAGCGTTTTGTCAACACTTTTTTTGAAAAAAGTTGATATTTTTTTCACGCAGCTTTTTATACCCCAGCTTAGCGCATATTTTCAATGAAATCTTCGAAGGTATTGATGAGGACAGGATGGCCTGTTACCTTTAAATCACGCAGGTAAGAGCCATAGGATTCGTAAACTTCATCGCTCAGCTCCATCTTCAAGCCTTCCTTAACATATTCATCCATCATTTTCAGGATGAAGCGGTTAACTTCGTTCGTACCTGCTTTAACGTTCAAAGGAATAATGCGGCTTTCAGCCTCGTATTTTTCTACAATAACCTTCCAGCCACCGGGAACTGGCGGCAGACGGGTTGCTTTAATGAAATAGTTGTCAGGAGAAAAACCTACATAACCATCCATTTTATTGTATAACTTCGCTTTTTGCAGCGGGAATCCATTTTTGTTGCCCCATTTAACGATTTCTTCACAAACTTCGTTGTTGTGGATCACACTCGGAAAAGTTGCTTCCGCTAAGATTTCAGACATAGTGATACCTCCTCTTAATTTATACTCATATTTTACTCTAATCGGCGAATTATTTCAATGCAAAAAGTGTGTATACTTGTTGAAAAAAGCCGTGAAACCAAATTACTGATTTCACGGCTTTATTAACAAGTATATTAACAGCGCGGAGAATGTATCAGATGCGAGGAATGGCGACGACGACGTATGACTAATACTTCTAGGAGCCATTCCAAAGCAGATGATGCGTTATACGCGCTGCCTAACTTTTAAATCTGTCCCAGATACTTCAATATACCCTGCGCAATAATTGCACTACCAATATAAGTACCAACAAAGACTACGATTGACAGCACTACAATGCGCCAACCGGTTTTGGCAAAAGCATCAAGATCTTTGCCGATAGAAACGCCTGCATAAGCAAGAATAGGCGTGCAAAGTGCCACAAAGCCTACATTTTTAACATAAGCGTTCACAACATCGCTGCCGGGAAACCCGGGAATGGTGATAATGCAGCCTAAGGTTACAACCCACGCTGCTGCGGGAATATGACCGGGCAGATATTTTGCGCACAGCATACCCACAAAAGCAATCACGGCCAAAATCAAAAGGCCGGGAATAGATTCCATTATATTCGCCTTTGTACCCAAAACATTGGAGAACAAGCTCATAAAGGTAACAATTGCCAAAACAATAATTGTATCTTTAATTTTCATTATGCTTCCTCTCCTTTCTTGGGTGCTTCAGGCAGCACACCATATTTAATCTTATGGAATTTTTTGTACAGCCATTCCGTCAGCGGCAGGCCCAGCCATACGGACATATACAAACCGTCTAAGCCGGAGAGCATATTACTTGCTGCGCCAAAGGCTGCCAATTGATCCGTCATCTCCGGATACATTGCGCACAAAGAACCGACTGCTGCCGTCATCATGCTGGCAGAGCCAACGCCTGACGCCATCGCCAACGCATATGGGTGGATAGGCAGCGTAGAAGCAGCAACGCTCGCCATCAGGCCGAAGAAAATCGTACCAAAAACAGTACCGGCAATATAAACGCCCATAACGCCACGGCCTTCAGAGCTGTCCAAACCAAATTTTTCGCCTATCAGCGCTACGTTCGGCTCACGCGCGATAGAATGCGCTGCGCCAATGGTTTCACGTTTAAGCCCCAAGTAAACAGCAACAGGAACGCCCACCAGCACTGTGCCTAAGTTACCAAACTCTTGCAGGATAAGCGCAGGAGATGCAGCTAAAATCTTTGGCAGCGTAGGGCCGACAAGCGTGCCATAACGCGCCATTAAGAGCATCAGCGTTACGCCGATTAAGCTGCTGGCATCCAGCATTTCCTTTTTACCCGAAAGGTTTAAAAATTTAGGTGTTGTCAAAATACCCAAAAGCAAAGCATAAAGCATCGGCAAAAGCACTATTCTGCCAATACCAAACTTCAGGGTATGCGTGCCAATCAGTTCGGAAACAATGATCAGCGCGAGAATAATGGCATGCAATTTAATATTCTTCATTACATTCCCCTCCTTCAAATTTTTCTATTTTAATTATTTAGCACTAAAATAGCTTTCTAATTTGGCGATATATTCTTCTTTCGTCAAAATCGGTTTAAAATCAGCCAAAATAGCTTTGGCTTCCTTGGCATCATCATACAGCAAATCAACAAGCATCATGGCAAAAGCTTTCGCAGGCAAAAGCACCGCAGCGTTAAAATCTACCATGTGGAAGTTGGGTGCATGCAAAAGGCCGTCGTTGCCGCCGATAAACGGATGGATAACAGGCATAAGGTGAGAAACATCGCCCATATCGGTAGAAGCACTGAAATGGCCTGCATCTTTAATTTCTACATCAGGATCAGCAAGGCGGGAGTTTTCCACCATCAGCTCATTCATGCGCTTGTTGCAGGAAAGCGGGAACATACCGGGCAGCGTTTCAATAACCGTCTCAGCACCTAAGGCATCGCCCCCGGCCTTCAAAGCTGCGTCCACGCGCTTATGGGTGGCGTCAATAGCATCCATGGTTTTCGCACGCACGTACAGCTCCAGGCGCACATCATCAGGCACGGAGTTTACGAAGTCACCACCTTTAGTGATGATAGGATGCACGCGCACTACGTCCTGCTCGCGGAAGGTTTCACGCAGAGCGTTGATACCCATAAGGCCCAAGCACGCTGCATTAAGCGCGTTGATGCCTTCATGCGGAGCATCAGCGGCATGAGCAGTTTTGCCGATATAGCGTACAGTTTTGCCTACAAAACCATTGCTGCTTTCACCGATAGAAACAGTGGCCTTCGGCATATTTTTATCAGCGTGCATCTGCATCGCCATATCAATATCATCAAAAGCACCTTCATAAATAAGCTCGCCTTTGCCGCTTAAAAAATGCAGTTTGCCTGCTTCCACAAGCTTTTTGCGGTATTCAATTTCAATATATTCCTCCGCAGGAACGCCGAAGAAAACAACGTCGCCGCTAAGCTCTGACAAAACGCCTGATTTCATAATGCCGCAGGCTGCACCAAGCATCGTGGCAATCTGCATATTATGGCCGCAGGCATGAGCCGCACCAGTTGCAGGATCAGCCTTAGGGCTGGTAGGGCAGCCAACAGCGTCAAGCTCGCCTAAAACAGCAGCAGTCGGGCCAGGTTTTGCGCCTTTAGCGCGCGCCTTCACGCCGTTAATCGCAAGGCCTGTCTCTGGTTCTAAGCCTAGCTCGCGCATAAATTCCGCTACCTTGGCAGAAGTTTTTACTTCCTTGAAGCCTAACTCCGGTTCATCATTAATACTTGCACAAATTGCTTTAATTTTATCTGCGCTGGCGTCAATCGCTGCGCAGGCCTTGGCTTTTAATTCATATTTCGTCATAATTGTGTGCCTCCATTGTACGTGTCTTTTAAGCGCGTACATAAATGAAATAAAAATAATATTTTATCTCCATTATAACATAGAAAAGCGCGTTTGCAAGTAAATGGCGCATGTATACTTACTGCGCTGCACATCGCAAAAATTTCTGTTAGCTTTTAAACAAAATAATACTCTACTTTTTTACTAAGAATTATAATTTTTTATTTACCTACGCGCGCCACTATGCTAAAATATGAAGATAGTTATCTTGCAAACACTATAGA
>CAVKDE010000012.1:0-14950 GCA_963654835.1 Duodenibacillus sp.
TGCTGCTCGTCCTTATGGTGATGATGAGGAAAATACGGATAAGCCTAATGGTGCTGTTATTGATCTGGTTCTACCTGTTGTGGTGCTGATTATTTGCTGCATCATTGGTATGGTTTATAGTGGCGGTTTCTTTAGCGGTGAAACTTTTGTAGATGCTTTTGCCGGAGCGAATGCTTCCCAAGGCTTAGTGCTGGGCAGCATGGCTACTTTTTTCTTTACCTTCTGCTTTTATATGGTGCGTGATGTAATGACCTTTAAGGACTTTACGGAATGTATTCCTGCGGGTTTTCGTGCGATGGTTGCACCGATTATGATTTTAACGATGGCATGGACCTTATCTGGCATGACAGGCCTTTTGGGGGCAAAATTCTATGTGCATGATCTTGTTGCCAGCTCTGCAGGTATTTTAAAAATGTTTTTGCCGGCGATTATTTTTATCGTGGCAATGTTCTTAGCGTTTTCTACGGGTACAAGCTGGGGTACGTTTGCTATTTTGATTCCGGTTGTTTGCAACGTATTTGGCAGCGGGGATACTTATGAAATGCTCGTAATTTCTATTGCTGCCTGCCTTAGTGGCGCGGTGTGCGGTGATCACTGTTCGCCTATCAGCGATACGACGATTATGGCTTCAGCTGGCGCCCACTCGGACCATGTGAACCATGTTTCTACGCAGCTGCCCTATGCGCTCACTGCTGCAGCTGTTTCTATTGTAGGTTATCTTATTGCCGGAGGCATTGCTTATTTTACAGAAAGCTCCGTGGCACTTATTGCGCTGCCGATTACCTTAGGCCTGCTACTTGTTACGATGCTTGTTATTCGCGCATATGTGCGTAAGCAGGCTGCCTGATAATTACATATTTTACTGACGCTAGAAGCTGGTACGTTTGCGTGCCAGCTTTTTCTTTCCCCTCACCACGTAAGATAAGTATAAACAGTGAAGATGGTGAGCAAAATTATTTCACCGCGCAGCACAGGCTGCAAGGTTTTGAAAAAGTTTGCTTTGAAATAATCAATCGTCACTACAAGGCACATATGCGTAGGTGTGAGCATTTGTCCCGCAACGCCAAAAGCCATGGCTACACCGGCAAGGTTTAAGCTGCCTGTCTGCATAGCTGCGACGATAGGCATAACAATGGCAACGTGTCCCTGGCTCATGCCTGTGAGCACGCCGATGATGAAGCTGACGCAGGCGATAATGACAGGCACAGGCAACGGCGAATTTTGAAAGGCGATAACAATTTCGTGCAACACGCGGGTTACGGTGAGAATTTGGATGAAATAAAGAATGCACAATACGTTGAAGAACATCTTCATATCTATTGCGCCGCAGATAACATCCTTTAAGCCAACTTCGCGCTTAGTGAAGCGCAGTACAAAAAATAAGCCTGCGGTGACAACGCCCATACCAACAGAGGCACTAAGGTTGAAGAATACTACGAGGATGAACGTGAGCACGACGGGAGAAAGCGAAAGCCATAAATCCTGCAAGCCCTGGCTGTGTTCATAAGCATCTTCTTTAATTTCTTTTAAGCTGTCGCCTTTGATGGGACGGATTAAAACGAACCAGCCCACGGAGAACATGAGCGCGGTGAGCCAGCACAGGTGCATGATAAAATCGCTGTAGCTTACGCCTGCGATGCTGCACGCCATAATCATACCCGGAATGATGGGGCTGGAATATTCAAAAATGTGGCGGAACCAGAAGTTGATGGCTGCCTGATGTTCGTGCGTTAAATTTAAGCCTTTGCTGGCTTCTTCTACAATCGGTGCAGAAAAACGTGCGCCGCCCAGCGAAGGCAGCAGGCCTAAAAAGGCAGGCATAACAGCGAGCGTTACACGGTTGCTGGAGAAAATTTTTTGCAGGGCGTGCACCATGCCTGCTAATGCGCCGCTGGTGCGCAGTTCAATTTCCAGGCACATAACAAAGTACAGCGCGAGGATAATATCATAGGTGCGCGGCAAAAGCAGCGTTTCTGTAAAGGCCTGCGTGAGAAAATGCAGCTCAGGTGTTTTCATGAGCCAGATAAAAAGCCCGCCTGTGAGCATACACGGACCGATGGGAATGTGTTTACGCAGCATTAAAATGATAATAAGCATGGCGATTGCCAGCAGTATAAATATGTTCATATGTATCACCCTTTTTCGTTCAGTGCTCATTATTATACACCTTTTCCACAAATTTGCCTAACAAGCGACACAAAAAACTTAAATTTTTTTGCGCTTGCTGTTATAATGTAACTATGGATACAAAAAGGAGGTTGTGCGATGCGTATTGATAAGTTAAAGCTGAAAAATTTCCGCTGCTACGACAAGCTGGAAATTGAGTTTGATCCTAAGCTGACGGTGATTGTGGGCGAAAACGGACGTGGCAAAACAGCTATTTTTGATGCACTGGCGATTGCATTAGAGCCTTATCTGCGCGCCTTTGGCGTTAAGGGGGCGCAAATCAGCACGAAGGATGTGCGCCGCGTGCCTGTTTATAATGAGCAAAAACATATCGCGGGTATGGAAAGCCGTTATCCTGTGGAGATACGTCTTGAGGGTGAGGCTTATGGCGAGCAGCTTAGCTGCATACGCCGCCTTTTAGCTGGTGATGCTGCTGCCGATGAAGATGCTAAGCTGCGCGCAAACGGCGAAAAGCTGGCGGAGGCGTGCAAGCAGAATTTGCAGACGCTTTTGCCTGCCTTTGCTTATTACGGTACGCAGCGTATCTGGGTGGATAGCAAACTGCTGGCGAACTTTGATAAATCGCTAGAAGAACGCAGCGTGGGCTATGAGGAGTGTCTGGAGCCTTCTTCCTCTTATAATACGTTTGGCAAATGGTTTGAATATGTCACGAAGTGCGCGCTGGAAGAAAAGCAGCAAAGTGCGGCACTCAAGCGTAATCTTTTGATCAAACGCGCTATCCAGCGTGCGGTGGACGTGTGCCTGGAAAGCACAGGCCTGCGCGATTTATATTATAATTACAATCTGCATTGCTTTGTAGTGAGCCATCCTGATATGGGCGAGATGATTGTGGATGATTTGAGCGACGGCTTCCGCAGTATTATCAGCATGGTGGCAGATTTAGCCTACCGCATGGTGCGTTTAAACCCGCAGCTGGGCGAGCAGGCAGTGGTTGATACCCCGGGAATTGTTTTTATTGATGAAGTGGATATGCATCTGCATCCTTTGTGGCAGCAGACGGTGCTTTTGGATTTACAAAAGGCGTTTCCAAAGGTGCAGTTCGTCGTAACAACGCACAGCCCGCAGGTGCTTAGCAGCGTGCCTGCTGCGAGCATTCGCGTGCTGGTGTGGGGGCGGCAGTTTGAAGGTGTGCGCCACGTTAATTTCTCCTTAGGCGCGAACAGCACGCAGATTTTGCAGGACATCCAGAACGTGAGCCCACGTCCGCAAAAGCTTCCCATCGTGCAGGATTTAGAGCGTTATTTGGAGCTTGTGAGCGAAGATAAGTGGGACAGTGCGGAAGCACTTGCACTGCGCAAACGCTTAGATGCGTGGTCTAAAGGCTGTGAGCCTGCGCTGATTCGTGCGGATATGGATATCCGCCTGCGCCAGTTCCGCAGGAGGAAAAAATGAAACGCGTGTATAAAAGTAAGCTGGAGCCTGAAGCCTTACGCAAATACCGCCTGCGTTTTCCGGAAGAAACGTGGGAGCATTTCCGCCGCCGCTGCCGCCATGGCTATCAGGATGTGAAGCAAAAGATTTTACGCGATCAGCATGGACTGTGCGCTTATTGCGAAATCAGCATTAAGCTGGCAGAAAATGAAGACGAAGTGGATGATTTTCGCGTGGAGCATTTTTATCCTAAGAATGCGACGCTAGAGCACGGGCATAATTATCACTTGGATTGGCGCAATCTTTTAGGTGTGTGCCACGGTGGCAGCCAGCCATACGTTCCGGATGCCGAGTGGCGTTATTCCTCGCTTAAACGCGACAGGAGCTGCGATGTGCCGAAAGGCGGCAAGGAAATCAGCGAGCTGATTTTGAACCCGCTGAAAATTCCGGGGAAGGTGCGCCTGTTCCGTTATGCGGAGCATAACGGCAAAATGTTTGTGGATGAAGATAGCTGTCCTAAGCATTTGCAGCACAAGGCGAAAAGCACGATCCGCGAGCTGAATTTGAATGCGCCGCGCCTGATGCGGATGCGGCGCGAGGTAATGCGCAAGCTGGAAGATGAAATCAGCATGGCGCTTGCGCAAGGAGAAAACTTGGACGATGTTTTGGAAGTGCTGGCGCAGAACTGCCTTACGCCTGATTATCATGGCATCAGCCTGCCGTTTTTTTCTGTGATACGCTGGTATCTGGGCGAGGCGGCGGAGCGCGTGATCCGCGAGAGCGGCGATAAATTATAAATTTCCTGTTAATATTGGAAGAAATTATTCCTGCCTATATTTTAGGCAGGATTTTTTTATCTGACGAAGAATAATATATATTGATTTGCTAACAATATAATTTAGATAAAGATGAAAAAGGAGTATGTGAAATGGAAGTAACGAACAAAGCTTTTAAAGCTTACGATGTGCGTGGCGTTTATCCCACGGAAGTAAATGAGGAGATGGCGTATCGCATGGGCCGCATTTTCTCCGCCATGTTTGCTGCGGAAACCGTTGTTGTCGGCCACGATATCCGTTTGAGCGGACGTGCGCTGGTGGACGCGCTCACTGAAGGTTTGCGCCACGGCGGCACGAAGGTTATTGATATCGGACAATGCGGCACAGAGATGATTTATTTTGCTACGGCGCATTTAAAGGCTGATGGCGGCATTATGGTAACTGCAAGCCACAATCCTAAAGAATATAACGGTATGAAGCTTGTGCGCCGCGATGCGCGCCCTATTTCCAGCGATACAGGCTTGAAAGAAATTGGCGAGATGGTTGCTGCTTCTAATGATTTTGTACATCAGGTAGTTGCAGGAAAAACTATGGGCGCATTAGAGCACGTTGATATTATGCCTGCTTATATTGAGCATCTTTTAACTTATGTTGATACCAGCGTTTTAAAACCGATGAAAATTGTTGCTAACCCCGGCAATGGCGGCGCAGGCCCGATTTTAAAAGAGCTGGCTAAACATCTGCCGTTTGAATTTATTACGCTCAATGAAACGCCTGACGGCACCTTCCCCAATGGCGTGCCGAACCCGCTTTTAATGCAGAACCGTGAAGCAACAGCAAAAGTTGTACGTGAAAGCGGCGCTGATTTAGGCATTGCCTGGGATGGCGATTTTGACCGCTGCTTCCTGTTTGATGAAAAAGCTGACTTTATTGAAGGCTATTATATCGTAGGCCTGTTGGCAGAAGTTTTCCTGCACAAGGAGCCTGGCGCCAAGATTATGTTCGACCCGCGCCTGACGTGGAATACAGAAGCTATCTTAGAGCGTGACGGCGGTGAGCCTGTTCGCTGCAAGAGCGGTCATGCGTTTATGAAAGAATGTATGCGTAACAACGATGTGCTTTACGGCGGCGAGATGAGTGCGCATCATTACTTCCGCGATTTCAGCTGCTGCGACAGCGGTATGATTCCCTGGCTCTTAGTTACGGAGCTGATGTGCCGCACCGGCAAAAAACTCAGCGAGCTGGTGGGTGAGCGTGTAGCGATGTATCCTTGCAGCGGTGAAATTAACCGCAAGGTAGCAGATAGTGCTGCTGTTCTTGTCGAGCTGGGTAAAAAATATGCAGATGGCGAGCAGGATCACTTGGATGGCTTGAGCGTTGCTTATGCTACCTGGCGTTTTAATGTGCGCGTATCTAACACGGAGCCTGTAATGCGTTTGAATGTGGAAACTAAAGGCGATAAAGAATTGTTGGCGCAAAAAACTGCTGAGTTACTTGAAGTTATTGGCGGCGAAGAAGCCTAAGCGAGTCGCCGATTATTTGCAAGTGTAAACGCAGCAAAGAATCGTGCCAGCGAGCTTACACCAGAGCAAGCGATTGAATAATGAGCTTGCGGTGTTTCCTATATTTAATGATAAGTTTTAAAGGAGATAAAAGTTATGTTTAAACCTGTAAGAAAAGCTGTTATTCCGGCAGCAGGCCTTGGAACCCGTTTTCTGCCTGCCACCAAAGCAACTCCGAAGGAGATGCTGCCGATTGTAGATAAACCGACCATCCAATATATTATTGAAGAAGCACTGGCTGCCGGTATCGAAGATATTTTGATTATCACCGGTCGCAGCAAGCGTGCGATTGAAGATCATTTTGACCGCAGCATTGAGCTGGAAATGAACTTGGAAGAACATGGTAAGATCAAAGAGCTGGAAATGGTACGTAAAATTTCTAACGTGCGCATCCATTACATCCGCCAAAAAGAACCGCGCGGCTTGGGTCACGCTATTTTATGCGCTAAACAGTTCGTGGGCGATGAACCTTTTGCTGTGCTTTTGGGTGACGATGTTGTGGATAGCAAAGTGCCTGCGCTCAAGCAGCTTATTGATGTTTATGATAAAACTGGTGCGAGCGTTTTGGGCGTGCAGGAAGTGCCGCAGGAGAAAGTTTCTGCTTATGGCATTGTAGCCAGCGAACCTACGGGTGATGCACGCACTTTTAAAGTAAATGATATGGTGGAAAAACCTGCGGTAGAAGAAGCACCTTCCCGCCTTGCTGTACTTGGCCGTTATGTAATTACGCCGGAAATTTTCCCCATTCTGGAAGAAACACAGCCCGGTCGTGGCAATGAAATCCAACTTACGGATGCGTTGAAAGTTCTCGCGAAAGAGCAGGCGATGTATGCTTATAACTTTGAAGGTCGTCGTTATGATGTAGGCGATAAGCAGGGCTTTTTGGAAGCAACTGTAGAGATGGCTTTAAAGCGTCCTGATCTGCGCGATAAGTTCTTGGCTTATCTTGAAGAAATCGTAGCGAAGGAGAGCAAATAAGCGATGAATATTCTTGTTACAGGCGGTGCGGGCTATATCGGTTCGCACGTGGTGGAAGAGCTGCAAAAAAGCGGCTTTACACCGATTGTTTATGATAATTTTTCTACCGGACACGAAGCTGCTGTGCCTGAAGATGTGCAGCTTGTAGAAGGTGATATCCACGATGTGCGTTTTGCCAAGCACATTATGGAGCAGTTTAAAATTGATGCGGTAATCCATTTTGCTGCCAGCAGTTTAGTGGGCGAATCTATGGAGAATCCTGCTAAATATTATTTTAATAATGTAGAAGGCAGCCTGCATCTTTTGGAGGCTATGCGCGGTGCAGGCGTGGACCGCATGGTGTTTTCTTCTACCGCAGCTGTTTACGGTGAGCCGAAAAAGGTGCCTATCACCGAAGACAGCCAGCTGGCACCTACGAACGTTTATGGCAGGACCAAGCTGGCGATTGAAGGTATGCTGGCAGATTACGATCACGCCTACGAGATGCGTTATGTGGCACTGCGTTATTTTAACGCTGCCGGTGCTTCCCCCACGCGTGATATCGGCGAAGATCACAGCCCGGAAAGCCACCTGATTCCGCTGATTTTAAAAACGGCGCAAGGCGTGCGTAAACAGGTAGCAATTTTTGGCACGGATTATCCGACTGCAGATGGCACCTGCGTGCGTGATTATATCCATGTGTGCGATTTAGCCAAGGCTCACGTTTTAGCTTTGCAGCATCTTGTAAAAGGTGGTGCAAGCCGCGTATATAACTTAGGCAGCGAGAACGGCTTTAGCGTGCGCCAGATGATTGACAGTGCCAAGAAGGTAACTGGTGTGGATTTCCCCGTGGTGGAAGAAGCACGCCGCGCAGGCGATCCTGCGGTGCTCATCGCTTCTTCTGCCAAAATTCGCGAGGAGCTGGGCTGGCAGCCTGAGCACAGCAGTGTAGATGAAGTTATCAGCACGGCGTGGAAATGGCATAAAGGTCATCCGCACGGTTATAGCGGCTAAGAAAAATAAAAATTAGCAGGTAGCAAAAGCTGCCTGCTTTTTTGCATTTCACGCAACTTTTTGCTACAATATAAATTTAGAAAAACATTTAGGCTTGAGGAGAAATTATGCAGTTAGTTGTAGATAAAATTGCCAAGGCTTTTGGCATTCACGAAATTTTTAAAGATGTCAGCTTCATGATTGAGCAAGGCGAGCACGTGGGCCTTGTGGGCGTTAATGGCAGCGGTAAGACGACGCTTTTGCGTTGCCTGCTGCAGCCTGATTTTATTGATAGCGGGGCAATTAAATTTGAACCTGGCATCAGCGTTGGTTATGTGCAGCAAGGCTTTACGGATATCCACGGCACAATTTGGGAGTTTATGCTGGCCAGCTGCGAAGAGATTACGCACCTGCGCGCCAAGCTGGCAAGTTTAGAGGAACGTTCTGCTAAGCTTACAGGTGCAGCTTTAGACGAGTGTTTGGAAGAATACGGACGCGTGCAGAAACGCTATGAATTTATTGATGGCTATAATTACGAGAACCGCATTAAGCGCGTGCTGATAGGCTTAGGCTATACGGAAAGCTGGTGGCAGCAGGACGCAGCAACTTTAAGCGGTGGCCAGAAAACGCGCCTGATGCTGGCAGCTGCGCTCGTGCGCAATCCTGATTTTATGATCCTCGATGAACCGACGAACCATTTGGATATTGTCATGACGCAGTGGCTGGAAAAATATTTGCAGGAATTTAAGGGCGGGCTTTTGGTAGTCAGCCATGACCGTGCTTTTTTAGATAATGTGGCGGTGCGCATTTTAGAGATGGAAGGCGGTAAGCTGCAATCTTTTAAAGGCAATTACAGTAAATATCTGGAGCAGAAGGCGATTCAGACAGCAACGCTGGAAGCAGCGTATAATGCGCAGCAGGATTACATCGCGCGCACTGAGGCGTACATCCGCAGGTTTAAAGCAGGCATCAAGAGCAAGATGGCGCGTGGCCGCCAATCGCAGCTCGATAGATTGGAGCGCATGGATGCTCCCGTACATAACGAAGAATTTGAGCTGCGTCTGCCACCTGCTGCCGAGTGCGCGGAACGCGTGCTGATTATGGAAGATTTAACCATCGGCTATGGTGAAAAAAATTTGGCGAAGGGTATTAACCTTACGCTGCGCCGTGGGGAGAAGGCGGCACTTTTAGGCGCGAACGGCACAGGCAAAACAACGCTCTTGCGCACGATTTTAGGTGAAATTGCTCCGCTCAAAGGCAAGGCGAAGATTGGCAACAGGGTGCAGATTGGCTATTTCAGCCAGAGCTATGAACGTTTAGATGCCAAGCAGACGCTGCTGGAAAACTTTGTTATAGAATATGGCTTTACGGAAGAACACACGCGCTCCATGCTGGGCGGGATGCTGTTTCACGGTGACGATGTGTTCAAAAAAATTGGTGAGCTGAGCGGCGGGCAGAAGGCACGCCTTGTTTTGCTGAAATTAGTGCTGGATGGCGCGAACTGCCTGGTGCTGGACGAACCGACAAACCACCTAGATATTATGGCACGCGAAACGGTAGCAGCTGCGCTGGAAGCCTTTGACGGCACAGTGCTCGTAGTCAGTCATGACCGTTATTTTGTCAACGAGGTAGCGGACCGTATCTGGGAGATTGAAGATGGCGAAGTAAAAGATTACAAGGGCAATTATGATTTTTATTTAGAAGAAAAGCAAAAAATTGCCCAGGCTCAGGCCGAAGCCGCGCTGGAAGCAGAAAAGCAGGCCGCCTACGCCCTCGCGCAGGAGAAAAAGCAAAAGGCAGCGAACGCGCTGGCGCAGGCAAGTGTTCCAGCGAAAAAAGCTGAAGATAAGAAGCGTCACTACAGTGCGGACGAGGCCAAGAAGCTCCTGCCGAAGGTGGAGCTACAAATCCGCGAGCAGGAAGCGATGATGGGCGTGCTGGAAAAGCAGATGGCAGACCCTGCCAACCACGTTGACCCCGAACATAGCGCAGCGATGGCAGCTGAGCATGATGCTTATGAAACGAAAATAGCCGAGCTGATGGAAAAGTGGGAAGAACTCATGGAAGCGGCGGAGGACGCATGATGGATGATAAGGCTTATATGCAGCTGGCACTGGCGGAGGCACGCAAAGCGGCGGAGTTAGGGGAAATTCCTATCGGCGCAGTGCTCGTGGATAATATTACAGGCGAGGTTATCACCGCTGCGCACAATATGCGCGAAACATGGCACGATGCAACGGCGCACGCCGAGGTGATCGTAATCCGCGAGGCGTGCGCTAAGCTGGGACGCTGGCGTTTAAGCGGCTGCACGCTTTATGTCACGGTGGAGCCTTGCCCCATGTGCAGCGGTGCGATTGTCAACTGCCGCGTGGACAGAGTTGTTTACGGCTGCCCGGATGCGAAGGCAGGCGGCGCGGAATCAATATTTAACATCATCACCAATCCTAACCTTAACCACTGCGCACAAGTTACCAGCGGTGTGTGCGAAGAGGAGTGCGCACAGGTGATGAAAGATTTTTTTAAGCGCAGGCGCAAGGAAAACAAAGCACGCAGGCAGGAGCAAAATAATTCTGCTACGTGCTAGTGATTTTCTGTAAGTGATGGTTGCGAACGCCAATATTTTCCTGTATAATATTACTGTTAGCCATGTGGCTGAGAAAATTAAAAAGCTGGAGACGTAGCGAAGTGGTCATAACGCGGCTGACTCGAAATCAGTTTGCCGTTTGCGCGGCACGTGGGTTCGAATCCCACCGTCTCCGCCAACAAAAAAATTTTAGCTGTTGCGTAGGCGGCAGCTTTTTTTGTGAGTGAAACTCTGTAACAAATTTAGCATTTTACTAGGTTTTGCCCAATACAGGCTGTAAATTTCACTTTTAATTTGCAAAAAGTGCGGCTAACTGTTAAAATAGCAAGCAAATGCTTAATGTCGAGGAGATTACTATGCAATCAACAAAAATAATTGATATCTTAAAAAATGGTAAAATACATCTTTCCTGCGAGCTGTTCCCGCCTAAGCAGGGTGCGGAACTGCAAAACAGTTTGGAGATTACGAAAAAAATCGCGGCACTGCGTCCTTCTTATATGAGCGTAACCTATGGCGCGGGCGGCAGCACTGTCGGCTATTCCGCTGCGCTGGCCGAGGAAGTGCAGGCTAATGGGATGCCTGCTTTGGCGCATCTCACCTGCGTGAAGGCAGATGAAGAAAAAATTAAAGAAGTGCTTGGCAATTTACAAAGCTTTGGCGTGAAAAATATTCTCGCACTGCGCGGTGATATTCCTGCGGATTTACAGGGTGAAAGCATTGGCAGTTTTGCGCACGCCAGTGATTTAATGCGCTTTGTAAAGGCGCAGGGAGATTTTTGCGTGGGTGGTGCAGCTTATCCTGAAGGCCATCCTGAATCCGGTTCGCTGGAGCAGGATATTGAAAACACGAAGCACAAAGTGGATGCTGGCGTAGATTTTTTAGTAACGCAGATGTTTTTTGATAACACCATTCTTTACAATTATATGTTCCGTCTGCTGCGCGCAGGCATTAACGTGCCTGTTGTGCCCGGTATTATGCCTGTGACGAATGCTAAGCAGATTATCCGTATCTGCCAGCTGAGCGGCACCAAACTGCCACCGCAGTTCCGCGCTATGGTAGAAAAATTTGCGGATAAACCGGAAGCTTTAAAACAGGCTGGCATTGCTTATGCAACAGGCCAGATTATTGATCTCATTGCTAATGGTTTTGATAATGTACACATCTACACCATGAACAAGCCGGAAATTTTTAAAGGCATCATGGATAACCTGTCTAATATTGTAGACAATGATTGAATACAACCGCAAAGAAGCTTTGCGTTACCTGCGCGCAAAGCCCAATGATGAAGCAGCAGGCATTTTAGTAGATACAGTTTATTTAAAGCTGCGCAACGAAGTGCAGGCACGCAGCATTTTAGAAAAGTACAGCATCACTGTTGATAGTGAAGGCGTAACGCTAGATAGCGGCGTGCGCTTTACCTCGCGTGATCTGGCAAAGCACTTAGCTGGCTGTGAGCAGGCACTTTTATTAGCGGCAACACTTGGCAGCAGGGTGGATGTGGCTATCCGCCGCCTGGCCCTTGGCAGCGTCGCTGAAGGCGCAGCTGCGCAGGCTGTAGCTGCAGCTTTAATTGAAAGCTATTGTGACAGTGTGCAGGCGCAGGCTGATACAGGAGGTCTAGCGCAGCGCCCACGTTTTTCCCCGGGCTATGGTGATTGGAATCTGGCAGAGCAAAGGCTCTTTTTTCCTGTGCTTGATTGTGCTAAACGTATCGGTCTTACCCTAACCGATGGGATGATGATGGCACCGTCGAAATCTGTTACGGCGATTATTGGCTTGTCGGAAGATGTGGCTTGTGTGTGGAATAAGTGTATGACGTGTGGTAACGTTAATTGCCCCTACCGTAGTGAGAGCGTATAAGGCATCATCTGCTGCGTAATGGCTCCTAGGAGTACTAGTCTGTACGCCGTCGTCGCCATTACTTGCATCTAATACCTTCTCCACTCTCATGCAGAATAGCTATAAATAGAAAATTGAGGAGATTTGATGAATGACTCTAAGAGAATTACTTGGTAAAAAAATACTCTTTTTTGATGGCGCGACCGGCACGCAGCTGCAGGCGCGCGGCTTAAAGCCCGGCGAACTGCCCGAAAGCTGGAATTTTACACACCCTGATATTGTGGAAGCTGTACATCGCGGTTATCTTGATGTAGGCTCCAATATCGTAAAATCCAACACCTTCGGTGCTAATCCGCTTAAACTGGCTGGCAGCGGTTTAGACTGCAAAGAAACAATTGAAGCTGCTGTGGCGATTGCCAAAAAAGCCTGCGGCGGGCGCGAAAACAAATTTGTCGCCTTAAACCTTGGCCCGACAGGCAAACTGCTGGAGCCTTATGGCGACCTGCCTTTTGAAAAAGCCGTAGCAGCTTACGGCGAAATGGTGCGTTATGGTGCAGCCGCCGGTGCAGATTTAATTTTAATCGAAACCATGAGCGATACCTACGAAATTAAGGCAGCAATTCTCGCAGCAAAGGAAAACTGCGATCTGCCTATTTTTGTAACCATGACTTTTGATGAAGATGGCAAATTGCTGACCGGTGCTACGGTAGAAGCTGCTGCGCTGATGTGCGAAGGCCTGGGCGTGGATGCTATTGGCTTTAACTGTGGCCTTGGTCCTGTGCAGGTTGGCAAGCTTTTTCCGCAGATGCGTGCAGCAACAAGCCTGCCGCTCATCATTAACCCCAATGCAGGCCTACCCGTGCAGCGTGATGGCAAAACCTGCTTTGATGTAGGTCCTGACGAATATGCGGAGCTGATGTATGAGCTTACGCAGCAAGGTGCGAGCGTTGTAGGCGGCTGCTGTGGCACAACGCCTGTGCATATTGAAAAAATGATTGCCAAATGCAAAGATTTGCAGCCTGGCGGTACGCGCAACTGCCAGCTGACCGCAGTTTCTTCTTATGGCAAAGCTGTACATCTTGGCGAAGGCCCGCTGATTATCGGCGAACGCATTAACCCAACAGGTAAAAAGCGTTTAAAAGAAGCTTTGGCTAATGGTGATTTAGATTACGTCTGCCGCCTTGGTTTGGAACAGATTGGCGTGGGTGCGCAGCTTTTGGACGTGAACGTGGGCACGCCCGGTATTGATGAAGTGGCGATGCTGGCGAAGGCTGTCCCTGCTTTGCAGGCAATTACAGATACGCCGCTGCAGATTGATACTTCTAATTACGAAGCGATGGAAAAAGCATTGCGCTTATATAACGGTAAACCGATGCTGAACTCCGTGAACGGTAAAGAGGATAGCCTTGCGCATGTGCTGCCGCTGGCGAAAAAATATGGTGCAGTTTTAGTTGCCCTCTGCCTTGATGATAATGGCATTCCGGCAACTGCCGCAGGACGCATTGCCGTGGCAGATAAAATTATCGCCCGCGCGGCGGAATATGGCATTGAAAGCCGTAACATCGTTGTTGACCCGTTGGCACTGACGATTTCCACCGGAGCGGACAACGCAGCTATTGCCTGTGAAGTAATCCGCGCGATGAAGGCACGCGGTATTAACACGGTGATGGGCGTTTCTAATATTTCTTTTGGCTTGCCCGGCCGTGATGCGGTGAACAGCACCTTCTTTTCCATGGCGATGGCGGCAGGTCTTTCCTGTGGCATTATTAATCCGCAGAGCAAGGCAATGATGGATGCTTATTATGGCTATCGTGCGCTCAGCGGTTACGATGAAGGATGCAAGGAATATGTGCAGCATTATGCGGATGCGCCGAAGGCGCAGGCGACAACTGTGAGCGAGATGGGTCTTTATGATGCTATTGTTAAAGGCTTGCAGGGACCTGCGCGTCAGGCTGCGAGCGCAGCTTTAGCAAGCGAAAAGCCTTTGGATGTTATTAATAAATATATGATTCCTGCGCTGGATTTTGTGGGCAACGGTTTTGAAAAGAAAACGTTGTTTTTGCCCCAGCTCTTGATGAGCGCAGATGCAGCGAAGGCTGCGTTTGAAGTGATTCGCGAGGCTGTAGGCGTAGGTGAAACGCAGGGAGAAACAGTGATCATCGCTACGGTGCATGGTGATATTCACGATATCGGCAAAAATATTGTGAAGGTATTGCTGGAAAACTATGGCTACCGCGTGGTGGATTTAGGCAAGGACGTGCCTGTAGAAACTGTTGTGGCGGCTGCGAAAGAAACGCAGGCTAAAGTTGTTGGTCTTTCTGCGCTTATGACAACAACTGTTGGCGCAATGGAAGAAACCATTGCTGCCTTGCACAAAGAGTGTGAGTGCAAGATTGTGGTTGGCGGCGCAGTGCTGACGCAGGAATACGCTGATTCTATTGGCGCAGAGCATTACGCAGCGAACGCAGTGAGCGCAGTGAATTACGTCAACGAAGTTTTTGGCAAATAAAAATTTTGAGTGCTGGGGCGCGTAACCTCAGCACTTTTTCCTAAAAAGTGTAAAAAGTTCTTGACATGAATTGGCAATTGTGGTAACATATACCTGTTGCTGATGTAACAACAACTAAATGCGGTAGTGGCGGAACGGCAGACGCGCTAGCCTCAGGAGCTAGTGGGGGCAA
>CAVKDE010000013.1:0-14727 GCA_963654835.1 Duodenibacillus sp.
CACCAGTAATCAACAGTAAAGTATTCCACGGAATATGCTTAACAGCCTTAACTTCATCGGAAACCCGCAAAAATGATAATACCGCCGCCACAGCAAAACTTACCAGGCCTACGTTGATATGTAAAAGCATAACCATGAGCACCATTACAGCAATACCTGCTATCGTCATAAGTTGCTGTTTACTAAAAGCAGCAATTTCCCTAGTGCTAATATTTTCTACAGCACGCAGTTTATACCCACCTAATGCAAAATAAATAATTACAGCATACACTGTAAAAGAAAATATGCCATTAAGCAAAAAGTCATTTTCGATTCCAATCAGACCAAATTCAGCGCAAAGGTTCACACCAATAATACCTGTAGCAGCTAGTGGTGATAAACCTCCGGCACAAGCACCTAAAACTGTCAGCGACGAAAGAAGCACTGGGCTGATTTTCATTTCCGCAGCCAGCGACATCGAAAAGACCATCATTATCGCCATAGTCGGCACAGAACCAGGCCCTAGGGCAGCAAGAATAATAGAAAAAAGATAAATTATAATCGGTATCATGTAAACGCGCCTGCCTGCTAACGCAATAACTTTCTGCGCCAGCAAATCCAGGCTGCCATTAATCTGCGCCATGCTGAACAAATACGTAACACCTAAAAGCATGATAAACAAAGAAGCATTGAAGCCTTTGATAATTTCCGCATCACTTATACCACTCATACGTCCCAGAAGCAAAGCAAAGGCAATACACAAAAGTCCCGTATTCATTTTACGGACAAAGCCCAACAAGATGGCAACTAAGAGAAAAAGTAAGGATATCAAAGCCATTGAAAGACCTCCAAAAATTATTTGAGAGTGTAGGCATATTATATATAACCAATCGCCATTACTATAATATCATCTAGGAATTATTTCGTAAAGCAATACTTTTATAACTTTTATTCATATTTGGCATTTATTTTATTCCAATTAGGCATAATCTGTCTTTATGCGCCTTCTCTCATATCCAAGCTATCCTAAAAGTTTTTCTAAAAACAGGACAATAAAAAAGCTGCCAATTACATGACAGCTAAAAGTAAATAACAAAATGTATTGCAACACATTGAGTAAAAACGAAAACAGTACTGTTCTACACTCTTGCCAAAGGATCACAATAAAGCAAGCCTACAGCTCCGGCTAACGAAATAACAACAGTGCTTAAAATGATTAAATATTTTTTCTCCATAGTAATCTCCTCTATATGCAGGCAGTCGTGCTGCATATGCTGCTCATTATAGAAGAAAATTTTCTCTGCGTCAAGTTAAATCCAATGTATAGTTATATCTATTGGGAATAAGAGTAATGAAAATCTTGCAGGCGCAAGATTTCACAATTGCGCCTGCTTTTTACACACCATATTTTTAGAAGAGATTTTTGTAACAAATTATATTTTTCTCTTCTAAAATCAGTAATGAATTATAAATTTCTGCATAAAGCTCTTAGTTATCCAGCTCTTTTTTGCCCAGGTTGTGCATTAAAAGGGCAACAAATTTTTTAGCATCGGCGTTCAGCGCCACCTTAGCGGTTACAGGCGCAGCACCTTTTTTCGTGTTGTGGAAATCAGCTACCATGCGTCCGTCACAAATGCCACCGGAGATATCAATATCCACGTTTGCATCTGCCAGCTCGGTGATAACACTCGGGTCAATCAGATAAGCAACAGCCAGTGCATCGTGAATCGGTGCCATATGGTTATCATAGCGATACAGCACTTTTTCGCCCACTGTACCGGCAGTATGGCGCAGCTCATAGTTGGCAGGAGATACGTCGTTCACTTTAAGGTTATTGATGCGCAGCATTTGCAGCGTTGCAGCTTTTTCCGCAGCAGGAGTGCCTAAAGCGCGCAGCTCTTCACATTCTGTATCCGTAATGCAGGCACGCCAGGTTGCATCCAGCGGCAAAATAACTTTAGGAATCTTGCTATCCATAACAATTTTCGCTGCTTCAGGATCAGCATAAAAATTAAACTCTGCAGCAGCACTAGCATTACAGCCTGTGTGACCACCGCCCATAATAACCATTTTCTTAATTTTTTCTTCCAGGCGCGGCTCAATACGCAGAGCCATAGCAATATTTGTCAAAGGACCGGTTGCTACGAGGGTCAGAGGCTCTGTAGCTTCCATAAATGCTTTGACAAGGAAGAATACAGCGTGTTCAGGCTGCGGCTTGATGGTTGCTTCAGGCATGGGCAGGAAATCGCCATGGCAGTCGTTTAAGGTAACGCGTGGCAGGTTCGGCTTGCGCGTAGGAATCTGGTTGCAGATGATAGGATGCTCACAGCCACGGTAAACAGGCACATCTGCGCCTAAAAATTCCACTACGCGCAGAGCATTTTCTGTAGTTTTCGGCACAATACGATTGCCATTAACCGTAGTAATCGCTTCCAGCTTGAGTTTTTCCGAATACAGGGCAAGCATAATGGCAATTGCATCATCAGAGCCAGGATCACAGTCTAAAATAAATCTTTCTTTTTCCATTGTTTTCATCCTTTCGCTATTAAATATTAAAGATGTAAGAAGCTACGCAGTTCACAATAAACGCCAGCGTCAACATCGGCGCACTGCGTTTAACCAGCTGAATCGGTTCAATACCGGCAACGCCTGCTACCGCAATCACTGCACCGCACACAGGGGAGCACGCGCGACCTAAAGCACTGCTGATTTCCATCGGCAAAATCAATGTAACCGCAGGAATCCCCAGCTTAGCAGCAATTTCCGGCGTAAGCGCGCCAAAAGCAAAAAGCGGAGCTGCGCCACTGCCCATGATAATAGCAAACAAGAAGGTTATAAGTGCCAAAGCCAGCATAATAATGAAGCTTGCTCCCTCCATTGTTGCCACATAATGAGCAAAGATGCTGATACCACCCAACATCTTAATGCCTTGGGCAAAAGCAGAAGCAGAAATGATAATCGCTACAACAGAAACAAAAATATCTGCCATCGCACGCAGGATAACCACAATATCTTTGGGAATCTCGTTTCTATCGCTGCGACGGATAAATTCAATCACAAAAGTTATGAACATACCCATAATATTAGCGGTGATAACATCAATCTTCGTCGAGGGGATAAAGTAATCCGCGAACACGATGGCCAGCGGAATAACAGGCAAAAGCGCGTAATACGCAGGTACATCAGGGTTCTCCAGCTTCGTAACCTCCTGCGCTTTATAAGTGCCACGGCTCTTATCGCGGTTGTCCATATATTTGTAATAAAAGGGTATAAGCAGTGCCAGAACAACAATAATGCTGCCTGCTACCGCAATCTGGTGCTGCAAAAATAAATCAACAACATTCATCTTCAACACACCGGACATAAAAATTGTCGAACCGTCATTAGGGCCATAATCAATGCAGATTAAAGATAAAACAGAAGCAGCAGTAATCGGTGAAATACCGATAGCCATCAGCACAGGGAAAACTGTAGCCAGCAAAAGTACAGAAAGACCTGCCTGGCTGGTAATAACCAGTTTTAAGGCCATGCCGACAAGATACATACCGCTAAGCACAAGATATTTATTTTTAATTTTGCTCAGCGGATTGCTCGCCAGATACGCCAGCTTGGTAGAAGCTTTGATGTGCTTCATATAGGCAGCATAACCGGTAACAATCATAATAATCATGCCGATATTCGACAGGTTCGTCTTAAAGCTGTTGCTTAAAAAGCCAAAGACATCCAGATAAGGATTGCCAAGCGTTGTCTTGCCTAAAATAGGCGTGCCTGTAAGCGCGTTGGCAACAAGCATAATGACGATACCGGATGTGAAGAATACAAAAATCGCATTATACTTCTTCAAAATAAGTTTGGCGACAATTACAGAAAAAATAACTGTCAGCGCAATAAACAATACAGAATTCATGGGACACCTCTTCCTTGAGTTTTAAGCTACACTAAACAGCATAAACAGCTTATATAGTATAACGCAAATAAAAAAACACAGATAATTATAGCACAACAAAAGCGAGGAGAAAAGTATTAAACAAAAATTTCTCCTCGCCTTTTAATCATTTCACGCGCCAATAATAGGACGGTTTTCCATGGTACTGACCAGCTTGGAAAGCTGCCATTTGATAGTTTCTACAGGCTTTTCATAATTGCCCAGCTCATGCAGCCCACGCTCGCGCACGCGCTTTTGCAGGAACTTGTCGCCATCTTTTTTATAAACGCACAAATCTGCGCTTGCATCTATGCGCATATAGGTTTCGTTATCAAAGCGAAAGCCCCAGCCGGAAACCATTGTTTCGTCAAGCGCATAAATGCGCGCCACAACTACTACATCTACGCCGCTCTTTTCTGCTACTGCACTAAGCAATGCTTTATCAAGCTTTACCCCGTCACGCAGGTTTTCGCTCACCAGGCTCTGCGCCGTACCATCATCGGTAATCTGGTAATTAGGAAAATGATAGGCCCATTTCACTACCTGCCGCCACGTTTTATACGTAGCTCCGTCCACGCCGCCATCGTGATCAATCACGACAAACGCCACAGGACGCTCAGGGAAATCCGCCTGCGCCATTTTAGGCTGTGCAAAGCAAAAAGTAAGTGCCAATAAACAGCACAACGTGCGTAAAAACAGCTTCATTTTTTGCATAAGATCACTTTCTTTCTAACGTGTAAACTAAAGCTGAAAATTTATTTTCTTGCCCTAAGGCACACGCCCATGCGCCCTGTTTTTCCTGCTTCCGCACGGTAGGAGCAAAACAGTTCATGGTTATGCGCCGTGCAAACTTCCGCTACAGCTATATTTTCCGGCAGCACGCCGGCTTCTATAAGCTCACGCTTGTTATAACCCCATAAATCCAGCATATATTTGCCTTCTTTACCTGCTACGGGAGCAAAAAACTCCTCATAACCCTGCGCCTTATCGCGTACAAAATCATCCACTTCATAGCAGCACTGCCCAATGGAAGGAGCGATGGCAGCTATAATATCTTTAGGCTGCGTGCCAAAATGCTGCGCCATCGCCGCCAGGGTTTTGCGCGCAATCTGCGCTACCGTACCACGCCAGCCTGCATGTGCCAAGCCCACAGCTCCGCTCTTAGTATCTGCCAAAAGCACAGGCACGCAGTCCGCATAAAATAAAAGCAGCGGCACATCAGCTAAATTCGTAATTAAAGCATCCGTTTCTGCCACAGTATCACTTAAATTAAGTGCACCTGCGCCGATAAGCTTTTCATCCACCACAGCAACTTCGCTGCCATGCACCTGCGCGCAGGTAGTAAAACGCGCTGCATCCACGCCAATCACCGCAGCAAATTTCTCACGGTTTGCCAATACCAGCTCGGCGTCATCGCCCACGTGCAGCGCCAGGTTCAGCGTGCCGTGTACTATTTGGCTTGCGCCATGCAGGCGGCAGCTGCACGCATTGGTAAAACCTGCTTCCGTAAGCAGTGGGAAGGAACCGAACCAGATGTTGTCTTTTTGTTTTAAGATAAAGTTCTCCATTTACTTACACACCCCGCAGCGCCTGCACCCTTCAAAACACATCGGCGTAAACTTGCCGCTCTGCGAACGCGCAAGCTCCAGCGCCAGATACTTCTCCGTCACACCCATATCCAGATGCTGCCACGGCAAAGGCTTGCCCACTTCCAGCTCGCGCTCCGCCAGCTCTTCCGCATCAATGCCTTGCGCTTTAAGCACCTGCTTTAAATTACGTCCGCTCTCATGCGCAGCTAAAAGTGCTTCGCCAATGCGCCTGTCACCACGCGCCAGCACGGATTGCACCACAGTTTCCTTCAAAGATTCTGTAATCAGCTTGATATGCTTTTCCTTCTTCAATCCATCGCCCAGCATTTTAAAACGCTGCTTGAGCGTGCGCACATTGCAGAGCGGCGACCATTGGTACGGCGTAAAAGGTTTCGGCACAAAGCCGTTGACAGAAATAACCAACTCGCCCTTATTGCCTACAGCATCCATCTTCGCACGAATGCGGCGAATCATCTCCACCGTTTCCACGATGTCCTCATCTTCTTCGCCAGGAAGGCCAATCATATAATACAGCTTGATATTGCGCATCCCTGCGCCCGCCGCCAGCTCAATGGCGTTATAAACATGTTCTTCCGTAATACCTTTGTTAATTGCTGCACGCATCCGCTCACTGCCTGCTTCAGGCGCAACCGTCATCGTGCGCTGTCCGCTTTGCGCCAAAGCTGCTGCTATTTGCTCTGTGAGCATATCAGCACGCATACTCGCCACAGAAAAAGGAATCTTCTGCTCCACAAGGTACGCCGTCAACTCCGCCATCTGCGGATGATCGGAAACAGCTGCCCCCATCAGCCCCACCTTCTTCGTGCGCGCAGGACGCTTAGCAATATCAGCGATAATCGCCTCCAGCGCACGCGGACGCGGCTTGCGGAAGCAATACCCCGCCATGCAGAAGCGGCAATGACGACCACAGCCGCGCGCCACCTCCACAATGAACATATCCTCGAACTCCGTCCCGCTCGTCACAATCGCCGAAGTATGCGGATAGTTGTCAATATCCCGCACCCATTGACGGGCGATAGTACGCGGAACGCCTTCCTGCGCTTTAAGCTCTACAAAATCTCCTGCTTCATCGTAATGCGCCTCGTAAAACTTTGGCACGTACACGCCGGGCAGCTGCGCAAGTGCTGTAAGGCGGGCTTCTTTGCTCTCCTCGCGATAAATGGTGTCTAAAATATGCTGCACAGTTTCTTCGCCTTCGCCGATAACAAAAGCATCTGCCACACTAGCTAAAGGTTCAGGGTTAAACGTAGCGCACGGCCCACCGATAATCACCAAAGGCTCACGCGCATTGCGCTCTGCCGCACGCAGCTTAATGTTGCCCAAATCCAGCACCGTCAAAAGATTATCGTAATCCATTTCAAATGAAAGCATCACAAAAATCACGTCAAAATCTGCCAATGCTCGCTGGCTTTCCACGCTCAAAAGCGGCGTTTTGCTCTTGATATGCTCCTGCTGCATTTTTTTATCAGGCAGGAAAAAACGCTCGCAGGCACTATCGCCACGCGCATTAATCATCTGGTATAAAATGTGCATACCTAAATTAGACATTCCCAAATGATACACGTTGGGATAAATAAAGGCCACACTATGGCGCAGTCCGGGCGGATAAACCTGCGCCCCCCACTCATTTTCTCTTGTTTCTTTAAGATAGTTTTTTATACTCCAGGACAAAATAACTCCTCACTAATACGGATTGATAATATTATATGCTTAAAATAAGCAATTAAAATATCACAAAGCAACATTGGAAAACTTGCAGTGAACAAGCACTGAAACCACAGAAATGTTGACACTGTTTGAGTGCGTAGCACGAGTTTGGCAACATTTCGTTTTGGTTTCGTGCGCAGTGAACGCCCGCAATTTTCCGTTGCTGGTGATATTTAATTGCGTTTTATCTATTTTTCTCTGCTAATTTACTTTCAAACAAGTCAATAACAGTTTTCAGCACCTTTAAACGCGCGTAATACTTGTTATTACCTTCCACCACAGTCCATGGCGCGTAGGAAGTATCCGTGCGCACCAACATCTCATTCACCGCTTCTTCATACGCATCCCACTTCTCGCGGTTACGCCAATCTTCATCGGTAATCTTCCACTGCTTATTGGGATCATTTTGGCGGTCGTTAAAGCGGCGCAGCTGCTCATCTTTATCAATTTGCAGCCAGAACTTAGCAATAGCAATGCCATGCTCTGCCCACTGCGCTTCCATATCCTTAATCTCGTCATAAGCACGCTGCCATTCGTGCGGTTTGGCAAAGCCTTCAATGCGCTCCACCATCACCCTGCCATACCAGGTGCGGTCAAAAATTGTGATGTTACCCGGCTGCGGCAGGTTAATCCAAAAACGCCATTGATAATGGAACTCGCGCTCCACCACGTTAGGTGCAGCTACAGGATGCACGCTAAAGCCAAGCGGGTCAAGTGCTGCCGTCAAACGGCGGATAGCACCGCCTTTGCCTGCTGCATCCCAGCCTTCAAAGCCGATGACTACAGGAATCTGCGCTTTAAACATCTCTATCTGCAATTGCGCTAAACGTTTCTGATATTTTTCCAGCTGCGTCTTATATTCTTCTTTCGTCAGCTCTTTATTAGCATTAACCTTGCTCAGCACGTCGTAATTCGCTGCTGCGCGCACTGCGGGAGCAGGTGCTGCCTGCGGTGCAGCCAGTGCTGCCTCCACGGAATCAGCCAGCGCAGTGAACACTTTAAGGCGCGCACTGCGACCATCATCAGCAGCGACAAGATGCCAGGGCGCGTTCACCTTATCAGTCGCTTCCAGCATTTTTTCGTAGCGTGCGTAGAACTTATCATATTCTTCGCTCTCATCAATAGCAGGACTCAAATCACGCCACGCCTTGCCTAAAGTTTTGGCATTTTGCGCAATATTTTTCTTTTGCTGCTTTGGAGAAAGATGCAGGAAAAACTTTAAGATTAAATAGCCGTCATCGGTCAGCATCTTTTCAAAATTATTGATATGCTCAAAAGAAATATCCAGGCATTTACAGTGCTCTGCGTCTTGCTGCACTTCATACGCATTTTTCAGATAATACCAACTGCGATGATACACAGCAATGTGACCATGCGCAGGCAGGTGCTTCCAAAAGAAAGTAAAAAACGGCTGCTCATGCGCTTCTTCGCTCATACGCACGGTAGAATATACGTTAAAGCCACGCGCATCCAGCTGCTGCATCATCTCGTTAATCAGCGCACTGCGGCGTGCACCGCGCCAGCCTTCAAAAACGATGATAATAGGCTTTTTCGCTTCACGCGCCAGTCGCTGCGCCTTGCCCAGCCGCTCACCGAGCGTTGCCATCACGCTGTTATATTCTTCCTTGGACACTTTTTGGGCTAAATCCAGCTTCTCCAGCATTTCATCCATCTCCTCCACAAATTCTAAAAATGCCGCAGGGGTTTAACGGCACTCATCCTCATAAGGTTTTAAGGCGCGGGGCTTTTGCAGCACCTCGGCCATCACAAAACCACGCACCAAAGCTGCATGCTTAAACTTTACGCGCTTTTGCTTTTGCGGCTCCTGCTGCCTTGTGTAATACGCATTAAAGGCCGCTGCTGCAGCGTTCATCTGCTCCTCATTATAACTGTAGTCACCACGAGGATCATAATAAACTTTGCTCTTATCATGCTTTAAGTTCTCGCCATCGCGGTGGATACGTCCGCTGTTATCGTGTGCCGCTTCACCGTCACGGTGGATGCGTCCTTTATCGTTTACCACCCTGCTGTCGCGGCGGATGCGACCTTTGTTATCGTGCATAACTGCTTCGTTATCGCGATGCACGCTGCCGCTGTTATCATGTGCCACCTCGCCATCACGGCGGATACGCCCGCTGTTATCATGTACCGGTTCGCCATCGCGATGGATGCGGCCGCCATCGGTAACAATGCGGCCTTGCTCCCTGGCTTTTTTAGCTTCGGCTGCCTCCGTCGTCTTTTTCAGGCGACGCTCAAACTCCGCAGCTAAATCATTTGGCTGCTCGGCTTTGGGCGCACGGTCAAGAATAACCTCCTGCTCACGCTCTGCCTCAGGCAGGTTTTCCTGCTCCTGCCTTTTTTGTTCACGCCGCTTTTTGCGTTTTTGCTTATCCAGATACATATTAATGACCATGAATAAGAAAAATAAGATCGGGATTAAATTATCACGCATAATTTTACCCTCGTTTATTTCATCTCGCCAGGTTTGTCTTCACCCTCCGGGCTTACTTCGGCAATATTTTTACGCATCTGGGTATCAGCCTGAATATTGTTCAGACGATAATAATCCATTACACCCAGGCGACCGTTCGCCAAAGCGTCTGCCATAGCAGCCGGAACTTTCGCCTGCGCTTCTACAACCTTCGCCTGCATTTCCTGCGTATAAGCCTTCATCTCCTGCTCTTTAGCAACAGCCATCGCACGGCGTTCTTCCGCACGTGCCTGAGCAATACGCTTATCCGCTTCAGCCTGATCCGTCATGAGCGCCGCGCCAATGTTACGGCCTACATCAACATCCGCAATATCAATGGATAAAATTTCAAACGCTGTGCCGGCGTCCAGGCCTTTATCCAGAACAGTTTTTGAAATATAATCAGGATTTTCCAACACCTTGCTGTGATCTGCACTCGAGCCGACATTCGTAACAATGCCTTCGCCAACGCGGGCGATAATCGTTGCTTCACCTGCACCACCCACAAGGCGGTCAATGTTCGCGCGCACGGTAACACGCGCTTTAACTTTCAGCTCAATACCATCTTTCGCCACTGCGCTGACTACAGGCGTTTCAATAACCTCAGGGTTAACGCTCATCTGCACTGCTTCCAGCACGTTGCGGCCTGCAAGGTCAATCGCGCAGCCACGCTCAAAGCTCAAATCAATCTGCGCGCGGTGTGCAGCAATCAGCGCGTCAATCACGCGGTCCACATTACCACCTGCCAGATAATGTGCTTCCAGCTGGTTCACGTTCACGTCTAAACCTGCTTTATTCGCCTTAATCAAAGGCAGCACAATCTGCGACGCAGGCACACGGCGCAAACGCATACCAATTAAATCCACAATGCTGATATTTACCCCCGCAGCAATGGCAGAAATCCATAGCCCCAGCGGCACAAAGTTCAAAAAGATTGCGATACCGGCAATGGCTAAAATAAACATAAAGCCGCTGCCAAAAATCAAGCTAAGCAAAGCATTCATAAAATATACCTCCAGTTTTCTCTGAATTACTAATATAAGTATAGTATAGCAGAGTAAGAGAAAGACGTAAAATATTTTATTGTAAATTACAGCAAAAAGCTGCCGCACTCTGCGCGCGACAGCCCCTAACTGCACTATTTTATTTTTTCCCGCCCTTGTAAAACCATTTTTTATAGGAAAAGAAGATAACGCCCACTACGATAATCAAAATCGTCAGACGCTGGCTGTTCTCCTGAAAGTTCACCACGTCATGACCGATAACTACTTCTAACGCCGTGGAAGGGAACTTACCGATAAGATTAGCAATAATATAATCACGCGCGCTGATGCTGCTCACTGCGCCCACTGCTGTTAAAATTCCCGAAGGAAAATAAGGCAGTGCTCTGGCAAAAGCCATCCACTCCAGGCCATGCTTGCTGCTGGCTTCATCAATATGTTTAAGCGAATTGCTCTTTTCGATAATCTTTTCCGCCGTATTACGGAAGAAGAAACGCATCAAAAAGAAGCTCACCACCACGCCTGTTGTTTCTGCCAGCCAGGAAATAGTAATGCCTAACGGCAGGCCAAAAATCAAACCGTTGGCTGTAGAAAGAAAAATAGAAGGGAACACACTGCCGGCGTTAATCAAAACGTCCAGCGTAAAACTGATCAGTATCGCCCACACGCCAAAGGAACGCAGATATTCCACCAAACCATTAACATCACCGCAAACAGCCAGCTTAAAAGTTTTGTTGAAAAAGCCATCGGCAAAGCAATGGATACAAAGGAAAAGTGCTACGAGCAGCACCGCTGCAACCACCTTCGTCAAAGTGTCGGGATCTTGCAGCCATTTATTTTTATTCGTCACGTTATTGCCCTCTTTATGTATTAAAAATCATGTTAAAGCGTTCGCCAAACTGCATATCCACAAGATGGCGTATTTCCTGCCAAGCTTCGGGAGAACGCAGCTCGCTCTGCGCCAGCTGGCGCACCTCGGCGATAGTGTCAACATCTCGCATTATATCAGCAATTCGTAAATCTGGCAAGCCATGCTGCCTTAAACCAAAAAGCTGGCCGGCACCGCGCTGCGAAAGATCCTGCTCTGCCAGGTAGAAGCCATCCTCACTTTCGTGCAGCACATTAAGACGCGCCAATGCCTCCGGCGAATCCGCACTCGTGAGCAGCACGCAGTAAGACTGTTCGCTGCCACGGCCAACGCGCCCACGCAGCTGGTGCAATTGCGCAAGCCCAAAACGCTCCGCATTTTCAATCACCATCAGCGTCGCGTTAGGCACATTCACGCCAACTTCAATTACCGTTGTGCTCACCAGCACCTTAATATCACCACGCACAAAAGCACTCATAATCTCGTCTTTTTCCGTAGGCTTCATCCTGCCATGCAAAAGTGCGCAGGGAATCTCGCGCAAAACGCCGTGCTTTAATTCATCATACACGCTCTCCGCGCTACGCGCTTCAAGCGTATCACTAGCTTCAATCAGCGGGCACACCACATAAGCCTGCCGCCCTGCGTCCACCTGGCGCACCATGCCTGCATAAACGTCCTTGCGGCGTTCTTCCGTATAGCACAAAGTCTGCACAGGTTTGCGCTGCGGCGGCCGCCCCTTCATCACAGAAATATCTAAATCGCCATAAATCGTCAACGCCAATGTACGCGGAATCGGCGTCGCCGTCATTACCAATACATCAGGCGCGTTCTGCGCTTTGTTTGCCAGCTTCGCCCGCTGCTCCACACCAAAGCGGTGCTGTTCATCCGTCACTGCTACAGAAAGATGCGCAAAGCGCACATCCTCCTGCAAAAGCGCGTGCGTACCAATAACAACATCAATCAGGCCCAGTTCTAAATTTAAAAGCAGCTCACGCCTTGCCTTCACACGCATCCCACCCGTCAGGAGCGCAAGACGCACGCCCAGCGGTGCTAAATATTCTGTCATAGTTTGCATATGCTGCGTCGCCAAAATCTCCGTAGGTGCCATAATGCAGCCCTGATAACCATTCTCCACCGCCTTCGCCAAAGCCAGTGCGCTGATAACCGTTTTGCCGCTGCCAACATCGCCCTGCAAAATGCGGTGCATCGGCGCCTTATCCTGCATATCCAGCGATATTTCCTGCCACGCCTTTTGCTGCGCCTCAGTTAAATTAAACGGCAGATTTCTTAAAAGTCCCTGAACCAGCTTGCCATCAGCAGCATGTTTAAAACCATCACGTGTATCTTCGTTTTGCTGGCGATAATATAACAGCCCGCATTGCAGCAAAAATAATTCTTCAAAAACAAAACGCCGCTTTGCCTGGCGCAGTGCCTCCCAGCTGGCGGGAAAATGAATATTTTTTAGTGCTGTATAACGGTCAGGTAAACCGCATTTTTTTACAATCGATGCAGGCAGGCTCTCCGGCAAATCATCAGCCGCCAGGGCGAGCGCCGCAGCAACCCATTTGCGCAGCTCCTTCTGCGTCAGGTTGCCGCTTAAAGCATATACAGGCACAATACCGGGCAGTGCGCTCTCACCTGCGTCAAGCGGCTGCACGTCCACCTCGCTCACGCTCTTGTTCACCCTGCCCATGCGCACGCGCCCGGTAATCTGCAGCTCCATCTCCGGCTTGAGCTTTTGCGCCTTATAACGCTGCCCGCCAAAGAAAAAAAGCGTTGCATAACCTGTTTCATCACGCACAATAACAGAGGTATAACGCCTTGTACGTGCGCCAAAACTATTTTGCACCTGAAACACCGTTGCTTTAAAAATCTGCTTAGAATTATCAGGCTCCAAATCTTTAATTTTTTTCAGCTGCGCCAAATCCATATATGCACCCTGCCGTGGATAAAATTCCAATAAATCACCCACAGTGGTAATATTTAAATTGGCTAATTCCGCTGCTTTTTTTATACCGACACCCTTCAAAGAGGTGACAGATTCCTTCCACCACATATAAAATCCCTGCCTAATGTAAATTTTCCTTGCTTTTCTGCGCTATTTATGGTAAGATACTCATGTTAAATTTGAATGTGCCTTATGTCTTATCACGTTTAAGGAGGTGGGAAACAATGGCATCTATCTGCGAAATCTGCGGTAAAGGAAAACTCGCTGGCAACAACGTCAGCCACTCCAATAGACACACCAAACGTGCATGGAACCCGAATATCCAACAAGTAAGAGCAGTTGTTGAAGGTTCTGTTAAACGTGTAAACGTTTGCACCCGCTGCCTGCGTTCCGGTAAAGTTAACCGCGCAATCTAATCCATTCGGATTTAAAAAGAAGCCAAATGTTGCTTGCGACATTTGGTTTCTTTTTTTGTTAGTAATTTTCCCATAGTCTTAAAGACGAACGAGAAACCCCATAGGCGAAGAACGGCGACGACGGCGTACGAACTTGTACTCCTAGGAGACGCGATGAAGCATATGGGGGAATATCGTTCGTCTTATTTTACTTTAAAGCCGCATTCGGGGCAGAACTTCACCAAAGAACTAATCTTCGCCGAGCAGTTCGGACACAAAATAAATGCACGGTACTCCGTCAGCTTTTTTTCAAACAGCTCATAGAACTGGTTAACCTCTTTACCCTCAGGCTTCCAGTTATAAATCTGCAGGCGTTCTTTTGTAGAATCCATAATAACCTGCACAGTTTCTTCATCCAACTGCTGCATAGCCAGCTGCATAATTTTCTTTTTGTTATGGAAATGCAGCTGATGAGCCTCATTATCCTGCTCATCAATCGTCACGCCCATCTCGTTCACGCACAAAAGCGCAATATTCCACGCCGCGTCAATATCAACCTCATAAAGACGGTTGTCAAAACAACCGCCGGCACCATCTATACGCATAGTAATCCTCCTAAAGTTTTCGTTGATAATATTATAACATAAAAACTGATTTTCGTAGTGAGAAGTTTGTAAATTGGAGTTTAGCAAGCTGTTAGCTGACGTGATAGGCTCTCCTTGGGGAGAGCTGTCGCCGTAAGGCGACTGAGAGGGGTTTAAAAATTTACGTTTTATCATGCCCCTCTCCGTCATCGCTACGCGATGCCACCTCTCCCCAAGGAG
>CAVKDE010000014.1:0-14560 GCA_963654835.1 Duodenibacillus sp.
AACAATACGTTGAAACTATGGACAAAGCTTTTGCTGGCTTGCTGTATGGTATTGCCGGTAAAGTAGTTGATTCTTTCGCTGTGGAAGATGAAAACGGTATTAACGCTGGTGTGGCTGTTATCCGCGGTACTGACCCCGATTCTCAAATCAAAGCCGCTTCTGCTTCCGGCGACGGCGCAAAAGTAATCGGTGTAACATTACACACTCATGTTGAAATGCCTGTTGATGACAAAAACTACTATCCGCAAGAAACTGTTGTGCCTGTTGTTACTAAAGGCCGTCTGTGGGTTGCTACTGGCGGTGCTGTAAACGCTGGCGATGAAGCACACATTAAACTGGAAGATGGTACTTTCGTTGCTGATGCTGTTGCTTCTGGCATTGAAGCTCTTGGCTGTGGTGCTAAATTTATTACTTCCTGCGACAAAGCAGGTTTAGCCGTTATTGAAATCGGCTGATTTTAAAAAGAGAGGTGAACAATAATGTCTGAAAAACACTATGATGAATTAGATCATGCTGTTCTGCAACGTAGTGGCGAGTTCCACAACGATGCTGATACTATTTTCTTTGCCCGCGAACTTGAAGCGGTAAAGAAAAAAACCTACGACCAAAAATACTCTAATCTGAACGCGCTGAAGCTGTTCGATATGTCCAACGAGGTACATCCGGGCGCAAAAACCGTTACTTTCCGCTCTTTTGGTTCTGTTGGTATGGCGAAAACCGTTGCCAACTACGCAACCGACTTCCCGCGCGTTGATGTAATCGGTGAAGAGCATACCGCTAAAATCGTTACCGGTGGTGCTGCTTACGGCTTCTCTGTTGACGATATGCGTGCTGCTCAAATGACTGGCAAACCGCTTTCCGCAATGAAAGCTTCTGCTGTACGCCGCGCAATGGACGAATATGTAAACCGCATTGTATTTAAAGGCGACAAAGCCGCTGGCGTTATCGGCTTGTTAGATAACCCTAACATTGGTAGCTATACCATTCCGAACGATGGCAAAAACTCTTCTACCAAATTTAAAGATAAAACTCCTTCTCAAATCCTGCGTGATATGAATGATGCTGTTGCTTCTGTAAGCAAGCAAACTAACGATATTGAAAACCCAAACACTATCGCACTGCCGCCGGAACAATATCGCTACATTTCTTCTACTCCGTATTCCGATGTTGTAGCCGATTCCATCCTTGAGGTATTCAAACGCAACAATCCTGATATTACCGTTATGAAAGCAAACGAGCTGACCGGTGCTGGTGCTGGCGGTACTGACTTGATGTTGGTATACGTTAAAGATGCAGACCATCAGACCGTCGAAATTCCGCTGCCGTTCTTCCAGCACACTGTACAGCAAAAAGGCTTGGAGTTTGAAATTCCTTGTGAAGTAAAAACTGCTGGTTTGCTGAGCTACTATCCGTTATCTATGAACAAAGTGCCTGGTATCTAACAAAATTTGCCCTTTTGACATTTAACGTCAAGAGGGCGTTTTTTATAAGGAGAAACAAATGAAAGTAGAAAACATTTCTAAAGCTATTATTACCATTGATAACAAAATCATTCTTCCTGCGCAATCTGAAATCATTGCTGATTCTTGGGCAGAAAATCCCATTGTAAAAGCCTATGTTGCTGAAAAAATGATTAAAATTTCTAAAGCTGCTACTGCTCATGTTGAGCGCAGTGTTGATGATATGGTTGCGGATTTGGCTAATCTGACCGCAAAATCCACTAAGAAAGATTTAACCGCTTTTGCTAAAAAATACGCTGTAAGCATTGACGGCGCAGAAACCGCAGAAGATATGTATGCTATCCTTTTCGCATTTGTTGAAACTGCAAAGAAAAATGCTGAATGAGACACGGATTAAGATAAAAGAATCTTTTAATGTCCTGTGTCCCGAAATATCTATAAGCGAAAAGGAATTAGATGTTTATATTGATTTAGTTGAGCCGATGCTTTCTGAAAAGGTTTTCGGTTCTATGTATGTTACGGCGTTTGTTTTCCTGATGGCACACCACATAGTCATGCGCAAGCTGATTGTAAGTGGCGGCGATACAGGTGCGGCAAATATGGCGATTACAAGCGAGGTTACATCAGAAAAAGAAGGCGACTTACAGCGTTCCTACGGTAGTAGGCTTTCTGGCGGTTCGACTGCAACGGATACGCTGGACAAGACTTTTTATGGCTTGGAATTTAAGCGCATCCGTGCTATGTGCATTGTTCCCATTATTACAAGGGTGGATAACATATTATGAGCAAGGTTATTGACCTAGACAAAGACATGAAGCGCATCGTAAGAACGTTAAACAAAGAACTTGACGGTATAACGATTAAAGTCGGTGTACAAGGCACTGACAAGGCTGTACGGCGTGGCAAGGGCGGCAGTATTCGCAATACTGACCAACCATTAGCTGTTATTGCCGCTGTGCATGAGTTTGGCTTAAACGGTATGCCGCAACGTTCGTTTCTGCGTGGTGCTTACGACGATAACAAGTTAGTAATTAACGCTATGCTGGATAACGCTGCTTACGGTGTTATCAAGGGTGTAAATCCTCGTGATGCTGCCGAGCAAATAGGCGCAGTTGTGCAAGGTATGGTGCAAAAGAAAATCGTTGACGGTCCTTTTACGCCGAACGCTCCCGCGACAATTAAGCGCAAGGGAAGCTCCAGACCGTTGATTGATACTGGACACCTGCGCCAGTCTATTCGCTATGTTGTCGAAAAAGGTGGTGTTGGTAATGATTAGCAGTTTTCGCAAGCCAATAACTGTCCTGCGCTGTGATGAGCCGCCCGAACTCCTTGCAAATGGGGACTACTTGTCCCCAAAAGCGCGGGAGTTTGAAGTTATGGCAAGCGTACAGACGCTAAAGCCTAACGAAATGATGCTGTTACCTGAAGGAAGTCGCCAGGCGCGCGCTGTAAAAATTTACACGGATGTGGAGCTTTTTACCAGCGACCAACACAAAGGCACGCAGGCAGACCGCATTGTGTGGCGTGGCAGGAAGTTTGAAATTATCGCTAGTGACATCTACCAAAATGATGTTATTAACCATTATCGCGCTTATGCAGTGGAGGTGAGCAAGTTTTGAGTGAAGCAAATACTCGTGTGGATGTGCTGGAATTTTTTGTTGCAGCACTACACAAAATTTACCCGCTTGTCCCTGTGCGCAAGGCTAAACAAAAGCAACCTACTACGAATGAGCTAAATATTGTCGTAGACCTCTTGTCTGAAAGAAATTTAGGCAATGAGGTTATTTTTTTGCCTGCTAAAGGACAATTTAGCAATGCTGGTATCCAGCAAGCGACATTAAACGTGCAGGCTATCGGCAAAGGCTCTGTTGAGCTTATGGACCAGCTTCAATATTACCTTGAAATGCCTAGCATGGTGGAACTTTGCTACGAAGCTAATGTAGCTGTAAACGATGTAGGTGAAGTACAGGACTTAACAATGGCACTGGATTCCGACACGTGGCAGGAACGCGCTTCTGTTGACCTTACAATCTCTTATAGCCGTGAACTGCTAGAAGAAGCTGGCTGGTTCGATAAAGTTGATATTGGCGGCGAGCTTTCACCGGGCGAGGATAAGCCGAACCCCGAACCGCCTAGCGATAATTATGTAATCGCAGAAATTGAAATTAAAGGAACTCTAGAATAAGGAGATGAAGATACATGGCAAACATTGAGAGAATTATCAACCCTCAAATCAGCTTAAACACCACTGGTATTTCCTCCAATGGCTTTAATACGATTATGGTTGTATCTGAGCATGAGCACGCCGCTCCTGCGTATGTACTAACTATCACCGATGCTGACCAACTGCTAGATTTAGGCTGGAAATCTACCGACGCAGTGTATAAAGCTGCTGCGCAGGCGTTTAGCCAGATTCCACACTATGAAAAGGTTAAAGTTGGCAGAATGGGCAGTGATGTTTCTGTTGCTGAAAGCATGGCGCAGATTTGTTCTGTTGATAATGATTGGTACGGTATCTGCTACGTTGACCGTACACCCGAAAAAATTCTTGAAATGGCTGAATGGGCAGAAGCTCATACAAAGCTTTATGGTGTAGCTGTTTCCGAAGCAGACGCTAAACAACAGGGTGTTGATACTGACACCGGTAGCAAATTAAAAGCAAAAAATTATTTCCGTACTTTTATTTTTTGGCACGCTGATGCTGGCAGTGAATTCCCCGAAGCGGCTGTTATGTCCCGTTGTTTTACCGTTTATCCCGGTGGCGAAACTTGGGCGAACAAAAAGCTCTCCGGTATTACTACCGACAATCTTACCGAAACCGAATACAACACGCTTACCGCTAAGAACTACAACACGTTCGAGCGTTTTGCTGACAGCGTAAGCATTACCCAAAATGGTATTACTTGCGCAGGTGAATGGATTGATATTATCCGTTTCCGTGATTGGCTGGTAGAAACTATTAAAACCGAGGAATTTAATATGCTCATTAACCGTGAAAAACTGCCGTTCACTGATGAAGGCATTGCAATGGTTGAGGGCGTGCTAAACAAAGTCTTAAAGCTTGGGCAAGACCGTGGCGGTATTGCTCCTACTGAATACGATGAGGATGGTACTAAGAATGTAGGCTATACTATCAGCGTACCGAAAGCATCCAGCATTTCCGCTAACGATAAAGCAAAACGCCGTTTAACTGGTATTACATTCCAGGCGCGTTTGGCTGGTGCTATCCACGCTATGGATATTAAAGGCTCTCTGACCTATGAGAACTTGCTTCAAGCGTAAAGGAGGGGTAGAAATTGGCTAGAGTAAAAACATACGACTGCAAAAAGTTTAAAATGCTTTTCGGTACTGAAATTATTACCGGCTATGCTGCTGGCACTTTTATTAGCATCGAACCGCAAGGCGATGGCACTACTGCTGTTGTTGGTTGTGATCAAGAAATTGTGCGTAGTATTGACCCGGAGAGCATTCTTGCACAAGTTACTATTACATTGTTACAATCCAGCTCCAGTAACACAATGTTGAGCGGGCTTAAAGACGTTGACAATCAGTCTGGCGCAGGTATTTCGCCGCTGATTATTAAAGACCTTACCGGTAACAGCGTGTTTATTTCTGACCAGGCATGGATTGTAAAAAAACCGAACCTGCAACGTGGTAAAACCGCCGAAGACGGTAACTGTGAATGGGTATTCCTTGCGGTTGCTCCCGATGAAGCATACGTTGTTGGTGGTCATAGCTAAGGAGTAGGAAATGAAGATTGCAAAGTTTGAAGTAAAAAGCAAAAAAATCGGCGAAAACACGTATTACGTGCGTCCGCTGCCGCCGTTAAAAGCATTAAAGCTTTACGGTGACTTGCAAAAGACTGTTACTGCTGCGCTAAAAAATGGCTTAATTCCTGCTGGTGCGACAGAAGATTTAAAAGAAAGTCTTTTGGATTCGCAAATTAACATCGGGAATATTATTGCCCAGCTTGGCGAAAATTTTAACGGTGAAGTTCTTGAGCAGTACGCGGAACGCCTGCTTAATGAGGATTATGTAAGCGTAAAGCGCAAAGGCGAGGACGAAGCTGTAATGCTGGATGAAGCTACCATGAATGATATTTTTACCGGTAATATTCTGGAAATGCTTAAAGTAGCGTTCTTTGTTGTTGAGGTAAATTTTGGCGATTTTTTCGCTTTAATTCCCAACCTCTCTGGCGTGCGCGAGATGTTGGCGATGAAGTAAAAATTCCCGGTACTCTTGACCCGTTGCTGGTTGCTGAATCTATTGTTTGGCGACCAGTAACGGAAAAGATTGTATCTGTTACCGAAATTAAAGAAGGTACTGTTACACTAGCGGATTTATGCAAGATTAACGCCTTGCTGGATATGCGCGCTGATGTGCAGCAGTATTATCTTAACCAATCACAAAAGAAAGGAGCTGAATCGCCGTGGATGTAAGAAGCTTGGTGCTTACGCTTGGTTTTAGCGTTAACAAAACAAGCATGAAAATTGCCGAGCAAAGTGTTCAAGATTTAAAGAAAAAACTTGAAGAAGCTGGCGTTGCGGCTGAAAAAGTTGGCGATAATATGGCTAATAGTGCATCAAAAGCTGCTAAAGCTACTAATGTACAAAGCCGCCTTATGGCAAGCCTTACGAAGTCAACAAAAGATGCTAATAACGGCGTTAGCGTACTAACCAGCAAGTTAAACGGCTTACTTGCGTTCGCTGGCGTTTCACTTACTGTTGGAAGCCTTGTAAACCTTATTGACGAATGGAAAGTAGTTGAAGGTCAGGTAAACAACGTAACTAAAAGTGAGAAGGAATCAAAAGCTGTTCAAAATGAAATTTATCAAATTGCCAGCCGCACGCGCCAGCAATACAAATCTACTGCTGAACTTTATACGTCCGTCGCACGTAATGCGCAGGAATTAAAGAAAAGCACTAAAGATATTTTGCTGTTTACCGAGGATGTTTCTAATGCGATGCTCTTGGGCGGTGGCTCTGCTGCATCACAAGAAGCGGCGTTAGTACAGTTAGGACAGGCTTTAGGCTCTGGCGTACTGCGTGGCGATGAATTGAACTCTATTTTAGAGCAAGCTCCGCGCCTGGCTAAAGCTATTGCTGAAGGTATGGGAACTACAATCGGTAACTTGCGCCAAATGGGTCAAGAAGGTAAGCTTACTGCGGAAGATGTCTTTAAAGCTATCCGTAGCCAATCCGACCGCTTAAAAATGGAACTAGGCAAAATGCCTTGGACGTTCGGGCAGGCGGCAAACAAAATGCAAAACGCCGTTGGCTTATTCTTTAAGAAGTTTGAGGATAAGCAGGGCGTTATTGATACTCTTGCTAAGTCTATTGCTAAGGTTGCTGATTACATTGAAAAAATTGACGTGAGCAGATTTATTGCTGGTTTTAGGGTTGCCGCTGTGTATGCTGCTTCTCTTTTTGCTGTATCAAGATGGGGAGCAATGGTGGCGATGGCTTTACGCTTTTGGAAAACACTTATGGCTATTAGAAATGCTTTTCTTCTGGTTATGGGCGTACAAATAGCTTTTCAAAGCCAAACTGCGAAAATGGCGGCGTTACAAATGATAGCGATGGGAAAATTTCTCCTTATTGCTGCTGTTATTGCTATTGTTGTTCTTGCTATACAGGATTTCTACAAATGGATGACAGACCCGACCGCTGATACAATGATGAAGCGTTGGTTCGGTGATTTTGATGTTGTAAAAAATAAACTTAAAGCTCTCGGCGATATGGCACAAATTGTATTCGGTACAATTCCACAAATACTAGTTGCTACTTGGAATGTTATTGTTGGTGCGGTTACTGGTATCTTGAACATTCTTTGGACTGCTGTTACAACTATTGGCTCTATGATAAAGTATGCTTTTCTTATTGCAGTAAATGCAATTGGCTATACATTTGCTGGTGTCGCTATATTAGTCGCTAGCGTTTTAACAAGTATACGAGATGGCTTGGCAAGTTTAGCAACATATTTTACCGAAACTATAAGCTCTGGTTGGAAACTAATATCTGATTTCTTTGATGGCATTATTAACTGGGTTAGGGATGCGATTAACTGGGTTGATAGCCTAATAAGTAAGTTTAACTTCCTTCAAACTGCAAAAGATTTTGTCGGTAATATAAGCAGTACCGTTACACAACGATTGTTAGGCAATCCGAATACAGGAAACAATTCTTCCAATATTACTAATAGCGGTAACCAACAAAATACGTTTTATATCACGACTAACGGAAGTGCCGAAGCAACTGCTAAAGCGGTAACTACTTCTTTAGGACAAACTAGAAGTAATAGCTTTAGTGAAGCAATCGACAATACTAACCCTAATTATGCTTACTAGGCGGTGATTATATGTTAGCTGATATTTTAGGTTACAACATTAAAAACCCTACGCAGATAGGCACGTTGAGCGTTGATATTGTAAAGTCTTTTGAATATCAATACGATCAAGATGTAACTTCTCATCCTGTGGAAACAGGTTTTGAAATACAAGACCATATTGTGAATAAGCCGCTAAAGCTTACAATGACTATTGGTATTTCCTCTCGTCCTGTTACGTGGTTTTGGCGCAATGGCTGGGGAGAGAAGAAGTTTGCTAGTGGACTTGAAGCCTTGCAAAACATTCGCGACGAAAAGCAGCCTGTTACGATTATTCGACCCGAAAAAAAATATGACGACATGGTAATGACTTCCTGCAAGGTTAGTAAATCTGACCAGACAAAAAGCATTATCTATGTTGATGTAACGTTTCAACAGATTGTAAAGGTAACGACGCAAACAACTGCTATTCCTGAAAACATCGTTACAGCGTCACAGGAAGAAAACGCCGGTGAAACTGCTGCTAACGGTGGCAGCGCAAAGACTTCTTCTGTAAGCACTTCTGCTAGTGATAGTTTAGGTGGTATTGGTGACGTTGGTGGCGATTTTGGTGCTGACTATGATTTAGGTGGTGGTTTTAATATTGGTAACAAATCTTACGCAGCCGCTGGTTGGGATGCTATAAAAGGAGCGTTTGGCTTATGATTACCATAGAATTTACTGACGGCAATGATGTAGTGTTTAGCGTTCCTCTTGACGATGTAAAGTACAAAATCCGTCTGTGCTGGAATCATGAAGCGCAGTTTTGGACAATGCACTTGTGGGACAATGACGAAAATGTCATTCTTGCTAATATCCGTGTTGTGCCAAACTTTCCATTGCTTATGAACCATCACCGCAAGAACACGCCGCGCGGCGAGCTTATCGTGTTGACTGATAAAGAGGATTTAACGCGGCAAAGCTTTCAAGATGGCTCTGCGACGCTTGTTTATGGCACGGAGCAAGAGTTTTACGGAGGTTAGCCATGGCGCAGTTTGACCGTATTTACAAAATTACTCTAGGTGTGCAGGGTGGCGATGGCGTTGTAATTGAAGCTAAAGCGCATGAGGAAGGTTTAAACGTAGAATTTGAAATTTCCAAAACCCTTGCAAAGCAAAGTAACTCATGTACGCTAAAAATCTACAACTTGTCAAAAGCTACTGCCGACAAGCTGGAACGTGCTGACACAATTTGTATCTTGGAAGTGGGGTACAGCGAGGACGCAGGTTTAAAGCGTATCTTTATTGGCTGGGTAACTGACTGCTATTCTTACATAAGCGGCTCGGATAAAATTACAGAAATGAAACTGTATGATGGACACGTTGCTATTCGTGATAGTATCGTGTCCTTATCTTATGCCAAAGATGTAAGCAGAAAGAAAGCTATTGACGATGTGGCGGCGGATATGGGGTTAGTCGTAACCTACGCCGAAGATTGTCAGTTTACAACGTTCCCAAACGGTTTTTCTTTTACCGGCGCAGGGCGCGAGTGCCTTACAAAGGTATGCGAGGGAACAGGCTTGCGCTGGAGCATCCAAAACAACACGCTACAAATTATTACTGAAGGCGGCGACAACGGAATACAGGCTATTAAGCTAACTCCCGAAAGCGGCTTAATCGGTTTTGTCGAAAAACTTCTTAAAGGTCCGAAAAAAGCTGCAAAGCAGGAAACTAAAAAGAAGAAAAAAAAGACTACCGTTGAGAAGTACAAAAAGAAAGCTGGCTGGAAACTGCAATGCCTGCTGCAACCTGTATTAAACCCCGGTGACTTAATCTACATCGAGGCAAAGGAAGTACAAGGATGGTTTAAAATTGAAAGCCTAAAGCACAATGGCTCGTATCGCGGGCAGAATTGGTATACAGAGCTTGAAGTGTATGAAATTGAACCGAAAGAAGGTGACGGAACATGAGCTTAGATAGTACAGCGGATACGCTGGAAGGCTTAGAACATCTTATCTTGCAAAAAATTGGGAACGTACATACCTGTATGCCCGGTACTGTATTAAGTTTTGATGCTGGCTCATGCCGTGCCAGCGTAAAGCCTACACTAAAATTTTACACCGCTGATGATAGGGTTCTTGATTATCCTGTTATCAGCGGTGTACCTGTTTTCATGCCGCACGCTGGTTCTGCACAAATCACCTATCCTGTTAAAGCTGGCGATAGTTGTTTAATAGTCTTTTCCGAGCGCAGTATAGACGAATGGCTGGGGGAAGGCAACGAGGATAATCACGACCCGCGGCAATTTGATATGACGGACGGCTTCTGTTTCGTGGGGATGATGCCTACGCAGTCAATTTCAGCAGATAACGTGGAAGTTATCAACGGCGGTACAAGCATAAGCTTAACGCCAGGCGGAACGATTAACATTGTGGGAAATATCAACGTGCAAGGAACGATAACTTGTAGCGGTGATGTGCAGGGCGGCGGAATTAGCCTTATCTCGCACGTTCACAGCTACCATCACGGTACTACGAGTTCGTCACAATAAAGGGGGACGCTATGAAAAAAGAAGAAGTTTTAGAAGCTTACGAAAAGCAAAAATCGGCTTGCCTTGCGGAGTTCCCGACGCTGGAAAGCTCTTGGACGTATTTTGTCCAGCTTGAAAAAGCTATTGATACCTATTTTAGCGATGTTGACGGCGTTTCTGATTCTGTCCGCGCTGTTATCCGTGGTGCTTATGTATCGCAGACAAAAGCGGCGTTAAAGTGCGAGGATGATGTAAAATACGGTATCGAGTACAGTGCTGATACAGGCAGTATTGACTTAACGCCGTATTGGTATGCGTGGGCGTGGCTTAACGAAAATCTTGCTGACAAGATTAAATACACTATGTCCGAAACATCTACGCAGACGACCGACGGCGATACTCAAAAGATTGTTGCTGCTGAACAGCCGGAACTTGATGTTGTTATCGATGAAGTCTTAACAGCACGCATTGTTGAAGCAGCACAGATTAACGATTACGCAGAAGCTTTTTGGCAAGGCAACAGCAAGATGGATTTTGTTTGTCTTGTAGAGGACAGGGGTAAAGTCGTAGAAACGCCGGACAAGAAAGCTCTTGTGAAAAAGCTTTATCTTGATGGCGGTGTACTGGCGCAGATAGAGGAAAACGGACTTGATGTGTATATCCCGAGTTATATAAGAGGTGATAGCGATGCTTGACCTTGCATTAAATGCTAAGACACACGATTTAATTGTCAACGGTGATGTAATGTTTATCGACAACGCCGAACGTGTGGCGCAGCAGATAAAAATCCAGCTTCTTGCCTTCTTGGGCGAGTGGTTTTTGGATGTTACTCATGGCGTGCCTTATCTCGAATATGTGCTTATCAAAAATCCAAACTTTACACTGATACGAGAGATTTTCCGTGAGCAGATCTTAAAAGTTAGCGGTGTAACCAACTTGGCAAGTATTGACCTTGAGTATAATCCTACTACTCGTAGGGTAACACTAAAGTATGAAGCTGAAACTGAATACGGATTGATTACAAGAAAGGAGGAGCTTGGATATGGCGACACAATACGGAGTAACTCCTGAAGGTTTTGTGCGAAAACGCCTGCCGGAAATCCGTGAGGATATTTTTCTCGCGCTGGAGCAAAATTTGGGCGCGAGTATTAGCCGCCAGCCTAATAGCATGATTGGTGTGCTTGTCGGTGTATATGCGTCGGAGCTTGACCGAATGTGGCAACTCCTGGAGCGTGACTACTACGACCGTTCACCGATTAGCGCGGGAGAAGGCAGTATAGATAACACGCTTGCTTATACCAACGTTCAGCGCAAACAGGCGCAGGCAAGTTACCTTTACGCCGTATGTTATGGGCGTAGCGGTATGGTGCTTCCCGAGAACTGCCAAATCCGCGGCAACGATGGTTACAAGTGGAACATTCTTGAAGAAAGCACGATTACGCTAAACGATTGTGTTCACGTGACGCTTGACCTTGTAGAGCCTGCCGCTGGCAAGGTGTACAGCATACAGTTTGACAATGACACTGTTATTCGCCAAACTGCCACGGAGAGCGACACGGAGTTAAACATTATGCTGGCATTAGCCGCGCAGAGCGTTGAAAAATGGTCTGCTACTGTAATTGATGGCAAGCTTGTTTTTGAATGCACTGATAGGCGATATGGCGGTGTGGTAGTGCCTAATGAAGCGTTCACCGTTACACAGGTAGGTTCCCCAATTCGTTTTGACTGCGAAGAGTACGGAGAAATCGAACCTTTGCTAAACACTGTTACAACGATAAACACGAATTATGACGGGTGGTTTAGCGTAAGTAATGAATCCGAAACTTATGTGGGACGCGACTACGAAACAGCGACAGAGGTTCGCCAGCGTTACGCTTCTGCCGTGTTCCGCAACAGTGTGGGCATGAAGGAAAGTATTAAAGCAGCACTTTTAGAGCTGCAAGATGTTACCAACGTCACTATCTACGAAAACCGCACTGATGAAGAAGTAGACGGATTAAAGCCACACTCTTTTCATGCTATTGTTTTTGGCGGCGATGATGAGAAGATTGCACGTACCATTCTTGATGTTGCACCGCTTGGAATTGACACGAACGGCGATATATGCGTAAGAATTGAGGACAGCGAAGGAGCATCGCAGGATGTATGCTTTAGCCGTCCGCATGAAGTACCTATCTACGTTAAAGTTATTATCAAAGAATACGACGAAGAAGTCTTGCCTGGTGATGCTATTGACAAGATTAAAGATATTGTCCTGGCGCAGATTAACAAGTTGTCCATGGGTAACGATGTTATTTATCAACGGTTGATTGGTCCGATTTACAGCGGCGTTGACGGTATCGGCTATGTAGAGTGCAGCGTGTCAAGAGATGATACGAACTACAAGCAGGAAAATATCGCCATCGACCGCGGCGAGCTGGCAGTAACAAAGCTGGCTAACATTTTTGTGGCATTGGAGTTGTGACTATGACTACGAGCGAAAGAATGTATAATCACCTGTTAAGCCAGTTTAGGAACAAGCCAAACATTAAAGCTTTTCTTGAAGCCATCGGCGCAGAGCTGGACGAAATCGACAGAGTACGTGAGCAGATACGGACGCAGATATGGCCAGATACAGCCGTTGGCAAACAGCTTGATATTTGCGGCGAAGTAGCAGATATTTCACGCCGTGTTGAAAACGCGATCGCGATGGACTTTTTCGGCTTTCCCGATTACGGCGATATGGGATTCGGACAAGCACCGTTTAAGCGTCTGTATGATAACTATCTGAAATCCAGCACGCTGAATGACCGTTATTACCGCCTTGCTATTTTAGCTAAAATTGACAAGAACACTACGGACTGCTCCCGCGTATCAACTATTCGCAGCATAAAGAAAATTTTTAACGTTAATCGCATTGTTGCTGTGAATGGCGGTAATGCTAAAATGCGTATCGGTATCGGCAGACTTGTTACTGCTAAGGAAAGCCGCTTAATTGACGCACTGAATCTTATTATCCGCGGTGCTGGCATTGGCATTATCTATGTCTTTTCTTTTGACAGTGAGAACACTTTCGGATTTAGCCGTAACAAGGCTAATCCGTATAAATTTAAAGGGTTCGGTACAGGCTCTTTAGCAAGAATTATTAAAATAAAAGGGGGTTTAGTACAATAATGGAACAGCCTAATTTTGACGCGATTTTTAGTAGTGGCGCAGTACAAGGCGAAATCGTTCAATGGCCAGAGAATGAGTACCTGCGAGGGTGGGGCTATCTTGATAAAGGCGAAGCTCCACCAATGGAGTATTTTAACCGCCTGCAAAATTTGAGCGACTTAAAAGCACAGTACCTTTTTAACAGTCTAAACATCAGAAAGAACAGCACTTCTTATACAAACGGCGATGTAGTTTTATCGCCAAACTTGCCTAAGAATGCTGTTCTTTTTTGTGCAACCGGCGGTGATACTGCGTTAAGTGAGCCGAATTTTACCGACGCTGTAATCGGCTCTACATACAAGGACGGTTCTGTGACGTGGGAGGTCATTCCACGTGCTTATAAAATTACTCTTGCCAGCGAGCAAGATGTAAAAAACATGGTTGAGGAGGCGTTTAAATAATGGCAGCTTTTGAAGATATGATTAACAAGGCACGCTTAGCAACATTTTTGGATGAAATTAAAAAGCATTTTCCTGTATCCGTAAACGGCAAAAAACAAGATTCTAGCGGCAACATCGTAATTCCTACTTTTGGCGGTGCTACTGCTGACACATCTGGTACATCAGGTTTAGTACCTTTACCTAATAAAGGAGAACAAGATAAGGTACTAAAGGGGGATGGAACGTGGTATGATATTCTTTCTTTTATTGCTTCTACTTATCAAGCACAAGAAGAAGGTAAGGGGTTATCTACTAATGACTTTACTACTGCTTTACTAACAAAATTAAACGGTATTGCAGAGGGTGCTAATAAATACTCTTTACCTACCGCTTCTGCTAGTACGTTAGGTGGTATTAAAGTAGGCTCTGGCTTATCTATGTCTAGTGGTGTGTTATCTGCTACCGCAACTGCTTCTAGTGTTGGTGGTATCGTAGCTGCTAACTTAGCACAGAACGGATATGTTAAATTTGGTAATGGGTTAATTCTACAGTGGGGATTGATGAATCCTATGGGCAACAATACAGCCCGTACTTTTACTTTCCCTTTATCTATGTCAACCGTATATGCAATATGTCCTGTAATGGCAAGTGGTGGTTCAGCTAAGAGTGAATATAACTCTTTTAAAGTGTCTTCAT